>NZ_JAAFAN010000059.1:0-26733 GCF_010287905.1 Cellulosimicrobium composti | reverse complement strand
GCTGGGTGGCGACGGTGCGCCGCGTGGCGGCGGTGCGCCGGGTGGCGACGGCGTGCCGGACGGTCGTGAGCCGGGCGGTGGTCCGGCAGGCCTGACGGCTCCGACGGGCGTGCTCGTCGACGGCGAGGGCCGCGACCTCGTCGCGCTCGCGCGGGTCCTGCTCGCGGAGCGCGCGGAGCGGTCGGGGCGCGAGGTCGAGCTGCCGCCGCACGTGTCGGCGTCGAGCCTCGTGCGGCTCGCGGCCGACCGCGACGAGTACGCGCTGCACCTGCGTCGCCCGGTCCCGGTCGAGCCCACCGTGCACGCCCGGCGCGGCACGAGGTTCCACCTGTGGGCCGAGCGCTACTTCACGACGTCGTCGCTGCTCGACGTCGAGGACCTCCCGGGCGCGGACGACGACGACCTCGACCCGGACGCCGACCTCGAGACGCTCCAGCGCACGTTCCTCGCGTCGGAGTGGGCCGCGCGCACGCCCGTCGCCGTCGAGGTCGACGTCGAGACGCCCGTGGGCGCCACCGTCCTGCGCTCGCGCATCGACGCGGTGTTCCCCGAGGAGCCCGAGCTCGCGGGCGGGGCGCACGACGCGGTCGTGGTGGTCGACTGGAAGACGGGCCGGGCACCGTCGGACGCCGCCGCGCGCAGCGTCCGCGAGGTGCAGCTCGCCGTCTACCGGCTGGCGTGGTCGCGCTGGACGGGCCTGCCGCTGGAGAAGGTCAACGCCGCGTTCTACTACGTCGCGTCCGACGAGACGGTGCGGCCGCGCCGGCTCCTCGGCGAGGCCGAGATCGAGGCTCTGCTCGCGGGCTGACGTGCCCGCGCGGCCGCAGCGCGGCTCGCGGGACCGCCGCGCTCCGCGGACCGCGGCAGCGGGACGACGGCGCCGAGCCCGGTCCGGTCAGTCGGCGTCGTCCTGCGTCGCCTCGTCGAGGTCGGCGAGCATGTCGAGCGCGTCGGCGACGACGTCGTCCAGACCGTGGCGCACGCCGTGCAGGAGCCAGCGCGCGAGCGCGAGCTCGCCCACGAGCAGCGCGCGGTCCACGAGGTGCTTGTCCGTGAGCTCGGTGCGCCGCAGCTGGTACGCCTCCATGACGGAGTCGATCGCCTCGGGCGGCGCGGAGACCAGCAGCCACGCGAGGTCGTCGGCCGGGTCGGCGACGCGTGCGCTCGCCCAGTCGGTCACCGCGACGACGCGGCCGCGCGCCACGAGCACCTGCTCGGGCCCGAGGTCGCCGTGCACGACGACCGGCTGGAAGCGCCACAGCGACACGTCCTCGAGCGCGGTCTCCCAACGCCGCAGGAGGTTCGGCGGCACCTTCCCCGTGGCCGCGGCCTCGTCGAGCTCGGCCATGCGGCGCGTGCGGTACTCCTCGACCTCGTACCCAGGCAGGCCGGCGTCGTCGACGATCGCGCGCGGCAGCTCGTGGACCGCCGCGATGACGCGACCCAGGTCGGCGGCGAGGCCGGGCCCGGGGCGCAGGGCGTCGACGTCGAGGGGCGTGCCCTCGAGCGCCGGCCCCACCACGGCGCGCCCGCCCTCGGGCAGCAGGGCGGTGCCGGCGACGCGCGGCACCGCGAACGACAGCACGCCGGACTCGGCGTAGTGCTGGAGCGAGGACAGGAGCTCGGCCTCGGCCTCGAGCGCCGCGCCGGCCTGGAGGCTGCGCGGGGCGCGCACGGTCCAGCGGCCGCCGTCGGCGTCGGTGACGATCGCGGTGTCGTAGTCGCCCGGGTCCTCGACGGGACGCGCGCTGCGGGCGTCCAGACCGGGCACGGCTGCGGTCGCGAGCGCGGCGAGGGTCAGCGGTGAGCGGGGCACGCGACCACGGTAGTCGGTCTCCGTGCACGCCCCGGGCGCCCCACGCCGTGCGGCGTGGCCTACGGTCGGGGGGTGACCACCCCAGCAGGCCGACCGCCGTCGGGCACGCCCGCCGCAGACCAGCCCGCCGCCGCGCCCACGCCCGCGGGCACCCGGCCGCCCGGCCCGGACCTCCCGCGCACCACGCTGCGCGACCTCCCCCTCCCGCTCGACGGCGCGGTCGTCGACCGCGCGGCGCACCGCCGCGCCGAGCCGGGCCTCGTGCGGACGCTGCGCGCGCAGCCGACGACGCGCGTCCTGCTCGTGCACCGCGGCCGCCTCGCGCTCGCGGGCCCGACCCCGGCGGACGGCGTCGCGCTCCTCGGGCCGACGGACGTCGCCGCGGTGGACCCGGTGACCGACGACGAGCACGCGCGCTGGCTCTTCCTCGGGGAGGACGGCGGCGTCGCGTACGTCGCGCTCGTGCTGCCCGACGACGCGGACGCGGAGGAGGTCGACATCGAGGGCGTGGACGCGTCCGACCCGTTCGCCGTCCTCGCGCGCGAGCGGCACTGGTCGGGTCTGCGCGAGCTCGTCGGCGGGCTCGGCGCCCCGCTCGCGGGGCTCGCGACCGAGGCGGTCGCGCTCGCGGCATGGCACGCGAACCACACGCGGTGCCCGCGCTGTGGGGGCCGCACCACGGTGGAGAACGGCGGCTGGACGCGCCGCTGCGTGGCCCAGGGGATCGAGCTCTACCCGCGCACCGACCCGGCGGTCATCATGACGGTCCTGCACGGCGAGGGGGACGACGAGCGCCTGCTCCTCGGGCACGCGGCCCACTGGCCCGAGCGGCGGTTCTCGACGCTCGCGGGCTACGTCGAGCCGGGGGAGTCGCTGGAGAGCGCGGTACGGCGAGAGGTCGCGGAGGAGGTGGGCGTCGTCGTCGGCGACGTCGCCTACCGCGGGAGCCAGCCCTGGCCCTTCCCGGCGTCGCTCATGCTCGGGTTCGCGGCGCGCGCGCTGACGACGGAGCTGCGCCCCGACGGCGTCGAGCTCACCGACGCGCGCTGGTTCACGCGCGCCGGGCTGGCCGAGGCCGTGCGCGCGGGCGACGTGCTGCTGCCTGGGCGGGCGTCCATCGCGCGCGCTCTCGTCGAGGACTGGTTCGGCGGTCGCCTGCCCGACGCGTGACGGCCGCCCCTGACGCACGACGGCCGCCCCGGACGCGCGCGGGGCCGGCCCGGACGTCCGGACCGGCCCCGCGGTGGCGCGTCAGGCGGCGAGGCGCTGCTTGACCTCGGCGAGCGACGGGTTCGTCGCGGCGGAGCCGTCCGGGAAGACGACGGTCGGCACCGTGCGGTTGCCGTCGTTGACCGACTCGACGAACTCGGCGGTGCCGGGCGTCTCCTCGATGTTCACCTCGGTGTAGCCGATGCCCTCGGAGTCGAGCTGCGTCTTGAGGCGGCGGCAGTACCCGCACCAGCTCGTCGAGTACATGACGATCGAGCCGGGGTCGGGAAGGGTCGGGGAGGTGGGCATCGAGGCTCTCCTGTGCGGGTCCGTGCGGCGGTTGCCGCGGGCGATCGGTCGTGACGGTAACACCGGCGGCCTCCGCGCTGTTCCCGCGGGTGCGTCGTCCCCACCGCCCCGCGCGTGTCACCGGGGCCTGAGAGAATCGCGGTGATGTCCACGCCACCGGTCTCACGCCCGCCGTCCCTCCGCTCCGCCGACGAGATCCTCGACGCGCTCGACCCGGACCAGCGCGACGTCGCCGTCGCGCTGCGCGGTCCCGTGTGCGTCCTGGCCGGGGCCGGGACGGGCAAGACGCGCGCGATCACGCACCGGATCGCCTACGGGGTGCGCACCGGCGTGTACGTGCCGACGAGCGTGCTCGCCGTGACGTTCACCGCGCGCGCGGCGGGGGAGATGCGCACGCGCCTGCGCGAGCTCGGCGCGACGGGCGTGCAGGCGCGCACGTTCCACGCCGCCGCGCTGCGCCAGCTCGGCTACTTCTGGCCCAAGGTCGTCGGGGGCGCGCCGCCGCGCATCCTCGAGCACAAGGCCCCGGTGATCGCGGAGTCGGCCCGCCGGCTCGGCGTCGGCGTCGACCGCGTCGCGGTACGCGACCTCTCGTCGGAGGTCGAGTGGGCCAAGGTCTCGCTCGTCACGGCCGACGACTACGTCCGCGCGTGCGAGGCGATCGACCGCGAGCCGCCCGCGGGCTACGACCACCAGACGGTCGCGCGTCTCATCACGGCGTACGAGGACGTCAAGACGGAGCGGTCGGTCATCGACTTCGAGGACGTGCTCCTCATGCTGGGGGACATGCTCGCGACGCAGGGCGGGGTCGCGGACGAGGTGCGGCGCCAGTACCGCCACTTCGTCGTCGACGAGTACCAGGACGTCTCACCGCTCCAGCAGTTCGTGCTCGACCAGTGGCTCGGCGGTCGCGACGAGCTGTGCGTCGTGGGCGACCCGTCGCAGACGATCTACTCGTTCACGGGCGCGACCCCGCACCACCTCCTGACGTTCCAGCGCACCCACCCGAACGCCCAGGTCATCCGGCTCGTGCGCGACTACCGCTCGACGCCGCAGGTGGTGAACCTCGCGAACCAGCTCCTCGCGCGCGCGGGTCGCGCGGGCGGGGCGCACCAGGCGCTCGAGCTCGTCGCGCAGCGCCCGGCCGGACCGCCCGTCGCGTTCACGGCGTACGACGACGACGAGGCCGAGGCGACCGGGATCGCCCAGCGGATCTCGCGCCTGCTCGCGGCGGGCACCCGGGCGAGCGAGATCGCGGTCCTCTACCGGACGAACGCGCAGTCGGAGGCGTTCGAGTCCGCGCTCGCCGACGCGGGCATCGGCTACCTCGTCCGCGGTGGGGAGCGGTTCTTCCAGCGCAAGGAGGTGCGAGACGCGATCGTGCTGCTGCGCGGTGCCGCGCGCTCCGCGGACCCGGACGTGCCGATGCCCGAGACGGTGCGCGACGTCCTCGCCGCCGCGGGCTGGGCGCCCGAGCCGCCCGCGGCGCGCGGCGCGGCGCGCGAGCGCTGGGAGTCGACGCAGGCGCTCGTCGCGCTCGCGGACGACCTCGCCGCGCTCGCCGCGGCGTCGGACGCTCCCGCACCGACGGTCGCGGCGTTCGTCGCCGAGCTCGACGAGCGGGCCTCCGCGCAGCATGCGCCCACGGTGGAGGGCGTGACGCTCGCGTCGCTCCACGCGGCCAAGGGCCTCGAGTGGGACGCGGTGTTCCTCGCGGGCATGAGCGAGGGGCTCATGCCGATCTCGCTCGCCGAGACCGACGAGGCGGTCGCGGAGGAGCGTCGCCTCCTGTACGTCGGCATCACCCGGGCGCGCGAGCACCTGGAGCTCTCGTTCGCGCGGTCGCGGAACCCGGGCGGCCGGGCCACGCGCCGTCGCACACGCTTCCTCGACGGCCTGTGGCCGGAGGAGCCGGGCGCGCACGGCCCGCGCCGGTCGCGCAGCGGGCAGGCGAAGGTGCGGCTCACGGGCGAGTACGACCAGGAGCTGTTCGAGAGCCTGCGCGAGTGGCGCCGCCAGGTCGCGCAGGAGACGGACAAGCCGGCGTTCACGGTGCTCGTCGACACGACGCTCGCGGCGATCGCGGAGACCCGGCCGACCAGCACCGCGGCGCTCGCCCGGATCAGCGGGCTCGGGCCCGCCAAGATCGAGCGGTACGGCGCGACGATCCTCGACATCGTGAGCCGCGCGGAGCGTTGAGGTACCGCCGGTCCCGGCGTCCGGAGGGGCCCGCGAGAACTCGTCGAAAAAAGTCTCGTAAATAAGTTGTGCGCCCTGCGAGGCGCGTCATATGGTCGACGAGTCCTGTTGGAGAGGGGCGCGCCGGGAGGTGCGCTCCGAACGGAGAGAGGGGGTGGGAAAGCTGATGAAGAACCAGATCGCCATGGCGAACCTGCTGGATAACGCGTCCGTGTGCACGGGCACGCCAGGAGGACTCCGTCCGCGTGCAGCCGCGCTCCGCGGCGGCATTCTCGTCACCCGCCCCGCTCCCGACTCCGCCTCCAGGACACGACTGGTCTGACCGACCAGAACCTTCCAGGCCGCGGAGTCCGTCTCGGACCCGTGGCCTTCGTGTTCTCCGAGCACGTCTGCCGATGAGGATCACCGGCGTCTCCCGTCAGCATCGACGGGACCGCTGTCCTCAGGGTCCTGTGACGACGACGTTCACACCCACGACAGGACATCACTGGAGGACATCGTGCGGCTCACCGCGCTGCTCGACAACATCACTGCCCAGGGCGGATCCGGCCCCTGGGTACCCCACCAACCGCTGGCCACCCCGCTGGGCGAGAAGGACTCCGCGGAGTTCGACCGTCTCCTCGCAGGCCTGCTGCCCTGCCGCACCAACGACCCGGAGCTCTGGTTCGCCGAGCGCACCGCCGAGGTCGAGGAGGCCAAGGCCCTGTGCCGCACGTGCCCCCTCGTCGAGGGCTGCCTCGCCGGCGCGGTCGAGCGCCGCGAGCCCTGGGGCGTCTGGGGCGGCGAGGTCTTCGTGGACGGCGTCGTCGTCGCGCGCAAGCGCGGCCGCGGCCGTCCGAGCAAGGCCGAGGTGCTCGCCCGGGAGGCCGAGCGCCAGGCGCAGGAGGCCGCTCGGGCCGAGGCCGAGGCGTCAGTCGGCGCCTCGACGGCGGCCTGACATGCGCGTCGGCGCCCCGTCCGGGGGCGTGCGCGCCAGCTCGCCGCACCCGCACCGCGGGTGGCGGCTCGTCTCGCGCAGCCGCGGCACGGCATCGGGAGCAGGGATCTCGATGCACGCCGTGGCTGCGCGGGGCACGAGCCCGTCCAGGGCTGCCAGGACCTGACCGAGCGCCGCCGCCGCGGCCGACGCGGCGAGCAACGACTCCTCGCCGGCCGGCAGGGACCGACCCCGCAGCTGTCGCGCGAGCTGCGGCCAGCACGGGTCGACGTCCGCCCGGTGCATCTCCACGCACGTCAGGCACGGGTCGACGCCCGGCCGCACGAACGGCCCGACGACCACGTCGGCCTCGCGCACCACGACCGACAGGTGCGCCACCCCCTCACCCAGGAGCCGTGCGACCCGTCCCGGGTCCGCCGCACCGTGCTCCACCACGACGACGACGTCCGGCGGGGGAGCCCCGTGCCTCACCGTCCCAGCACCCGTCCCCGCCACGACCGCCGTCTCCGGCACGACCGCGGTCACGACGCCCGGTGCGACCTCCCCGACCAACCGCTGCACCGCCGTCGCGCGCACGGACCCGACGTCCCGCAGCCGGTACGCCCCGACACCGACGTCGGTCGTGAGGACCGCGCCCGGGTCGTCGAGCACGAGCGTGCCCACCCCGGCCGTCGCGAGGTGCACGGCGAGCGCGGCGCCGAGGCGGCCGAGCCCGACCACCGCGACCGTCGCGCGCGAGCGCGCCGCGAGGACGCGGTGCCCCGCGCCGTCCGCGCGCAGCGCCGAGAGGACGGCCAGCTCCGCCTCGCCGTTCCCCGGTGCGGGCGAGTCCGGGCGCTTGCGGCGCGCCGGGACGAGGAGGTGCGCCTCGTCGAGCAGCCGCACGAGCGCCGCACGCCGCCCCGAGGTCGTCGTCGTGGGCTCCTCGACGGTGCCGCGCCGTGCGGACGGGGACGCGAGGCCGCGCAGCCACGCCTCGTCGTCGGGGTCGAGGCCCGCGAGCCGGACGGACCACCGCGGGTCCGTCCCGACCTGGACCTCGCCGGGAGCGCGCCGCAGGAGCGGTGCGTCGGGTCGCAGCACGCGTCGTCGCTGCACGGGTCCTCCGGCGGTGGGGTCGGTCGACGACCGTGCGGCCGTCCGGGCCAGCGTGGCACGGCGTGCCACGGCGCCGAGCGTTGTCCACAGGCGCGGCCGGGATGACGTCCCGGCGGTGCTTCCTTGACCCGGACCACAGCACCGGACGCCGTTTCCTCGACCGAACGACGCGGGAAAGCGCGCCGCGCGGCGTGGGGCACTGCCGTTTCGTGGCGAGAACCACTACGGTCTGAGCGTGGTCCGGGAGACGATCGTGGAGGTTCGGCGCAGCCGCCGACGCAAGAGCACGGTGAGCGCCTACCGCGACGGCGAGCGCACGATCGTCGCGATCCCTGCGCGGTTCACGCGCGCGCAGGAGCGCGAGTGGGTCCAGCGCATGCTCGACCGGCTGGCCGACTCCGAGCGTCGTCGCCGGCCGTCGGACGCCGAGCTCGAACGGCGCGCGGCCGAGCTCTCGGAGAAGTACCTCGACGGGCGCGCCCACCCGACGAGCGTGCGGTGGTCGAGCAACCAGGACCGGCGCTGGGGCTCGTGCACGCTCATCGACGGGACGATCCGCATCTCGACCCGGGTGCGCGGCATGCCGCCGTGGGTGCTCGACTACGTGCTGCTGCACGAGCTCGCGCACCTGCTGCACGCGGGTCACGGGCCGGGCTTCTGGAAGCTGCTCGAGCCCTACCCGCGCACGGACCGGGCGCGCGGCTTCCTCGAGGGCGTGTCGTTCGCGCGCGACGCCGAGGTCGAGCCCGACGACGCGGACGTCGAGACGCGCGGGACCGACGTCGAGCCGAGCCGCGTCGAGGCGGACGCCGCGGACGACGCTCCCCACGGCGCTCGCTGACGGCGAGCAGCCGCCGCCCGTCGACCCGCGCTCGTCAGCGCGTGGCGCCGCCCTCGTCCGCCGCGCCGCCGTCGTCCGGCCCGTCCTCCGACCCGCCCTCCGCGGCGCGGAAGATCTCCTCGAGCGCGCGGTCGACGTCGGCCTCCTCGGCGCGCGTCGCCGCGCGCCGTCCCTCGTAGCCCGCGGGGTCGTCGAGGTCGGTCGCGTCCGGCAGGAGGTCGGGGTGGTCCCAGACGCCGTCGCGCGCGGCCGAGCCGGACTGCGCGGCGATGAGCGCCCACAGCGCGGCCGCGTCGCGCGAGCGGCGCGGGCGCAGCTCGAGCCCGACGAGGCTCGCGAACGTGTGCTCGGCGGGGCCGCCCGCCGCGCGCCGGCGCCGTAGCATCTCGCGCAGCGGCACCGCGTGGGGCAGGTGGGGGAGCGCCGCGGTCGCGGTGACCTCGTCGACCCAGCCCTCGACGAGCGCGAGCGTCGTCTCCAGCCGCAGGAGCGTGGCCTGCTGCTCGGGCGTGTTCTGGAGCCCGAAGACGCCGCCGGACAGCGCGCGCTGGAGGGCGTCGGTGTCCGCGAGGTCGACGTCGGCGAGCTGGGACTCCAGGGCGGACAGGTCGATCGTGATGCCGCGCGCGTAGGCGTCGACGAGGCCGCGCAGGTGCCCGCGCAGCCACGAGACGTGCGTGAACAGGCGCGCGTGGGCGGCCTCCCGCAGCGCGAGGAAGAGGCGCACCTCCTCGGCGGGGGCGTCGAGACCCTCGGCGAACGCCTCGACGTTCGTGGGGAGCAGGACCGTCGCGGGGCGGTCGAGCAGCGGCAGCCCGACGTCGGTCGCGCCGAAGACCTCGCGCGAGAGCGTGCCCGCGGCCTGGCCGACCTGCATGCCGAAGACCGCGGACCCGAGGCGCCGCATGAGCGCGGCGGGGTCGCCGCCGGGCAGGCCGGTCGCGCCCGCCGGGAGGCCGGGAAGCGTGAACCCGACGCCCGGGAGGGCGCCCGGCTCGTCGCCCAGGCCCTCGGGGAGCTGGTCGCGCAGCACGGTCGCGAGCGCGTCCGCGACGGACGACGCGACGGGCGCGACGAGCTCGTTCCACGCGGGGAGCGTGTGCTCGACCCACTCGGAGCGGCTCCACGCGTGGCTCTTCCCGCCCGACGGCGGGAGGTCGGTGACGGCGTCGAGCCAGAGCTCGGCGACGGACAGCGCGTCGGTGGCCGCGCGCTGCTGCGCCGCGGTGACGGACGGGTCGCCCTCCGCGACCGCGACCTGGCGCGCGACGTCGTGCGAGACGTCGGTGTTCACGGGGCCGTCGCTCGGGGTCGACAGCAGCCGCTGGACCTGCGCGAGCACGTGCTGGAAGAGCTGGGGGTCGGCCGCGCCGCCCGCGGCGAGCGACTGCGGGTCGAGGCCGCGGGCACGCAGCTCGCGCAGGGCCTCGTCCGCGTCGGGGCCGAGCATCGAGCGGAGCAGCTCCTCGAACCGCGGGTCGAAGGGCGCGTCGTCGTCCGGTCCGGGCGTGCGGTCGGGGGGAAGGCTGCTCATGGCGACTCCTCACGGTAGCGTCGGTGATCACCGTAACCACGATCGAGCGCCGAGAACGGGGGCTGAGGCATGTCCGAGGGCCGGGTTCGCTCACGGCGCAGCGACGCACCCGGCGACGGGGGACCACCCCCCGCCGGCGCGGGGGACGGCCCCGTGGTGGAGGCGGACGGAGCCGTGCCCGCGGCGGTCTCGGGCGGTGCGCAGGACGACCCGCCCGTGGTCGTCGGCGTCGGCCAGGTCGCGGACGCGGTCCGCGCGGGCCTCGGCGCGCCCGAGGCCTCGCCCGTCGACCCCGGCGGCTGGCCGGACGGCGCGCGCCGGCTGGTCGTCGTCGCGCCCGCGGGCGAGTTCGGCGCCCCGACCGCGCGGACCGACGCCGAGCAGCGGGCGCGCCTCGCGCTCCTCGGCCGCCGCGCCGGGGAGGCCGCGGTCGCGGCGGGGATCGAGCACGTGGTCGCCGTGACGTCCGCCGCCGTGCACGGGGCCACACCGGGCCGCGACGTGATCGACGACGACGACCCGGTCGTGCGCGACGAGGGCCCCGGCTTCGCGGGCGACCTCGTCGCGTTCGAGGACGCGCTGGGCGAGGCGCTCGGCGCGGTGCCGCTCGCGGTGGTGCGGCCAGCCGTCGTCGTGGGCCCGGGCGTGGACACCGTGCTCACGCGGCACTTCGAGGCGCCGCGGCTCCTCACGGTGCGTGGCGGAGGGCGCACGTGGCAGCTCGTGCACGTCGAGGACGTGGTGTCCGCGGTGCGCGTCGCGCTCGACCGCGGGCTCGTCGGGGGCCTGACCGCCGGGCCGCTGCGCGACGGCGAGCCCGACGCGCTCGACTCGGAGACCGTGGCCGCGGCGGCCGGGATGCGCACGGTCCAGCTCCCGCCCGCCACGGCGTTCGGCGCCGCCGAGCGCCTGCACCGCGTGGGCGTCCTGCCGTCCCCGGCGAACGACCTCGCGTTCGTCGTGCACCCGTGGTCGGTCTCGGCCCGGCGCCTGCACGACGCCGGGTGGTCGCCGGCGTGGTCGGGCGCGGCCGCGCTCGAGGTGCTCCTCGCGGAGGTACGCGGCCGCGTGGGCGTCGGCGGACGTCGGTTCGGGGGTCGGGACGCGGCCGCGATCGGGGCCGCGGGCGCCGCGGTCGCCGTCCTCGGGACCGCGGCCGTGTGGCGCCAGGCGCGCTCGCGGCGCCCCTGACGGCGGCACGCTCGCCCCTGGGCGTGGTCGCCGCAGGGAGATCCCAGCAACCTCGGGGATGATGTCCCGGTGAGCGACGCCCCCTCCTTCGACGCCCTCCTCGCCGAGGACGAGCACGTGCCGCCCCCCGTGACCCGGCGGTCCCTGACGTTCGGCATCTCCCTGCTCGCGACGACGCTGCTCGTCGCGGGTCTCGCCGTGCTGCCCGCGCCGTACGCGGTGCGCTCCCCGGGGCCCACGGAGGACACGCTCGGGGAGCAGGACGGGACGCCCCTCATCTCGATCACGGGCGCCGAGACGTTCGACTCCACCGGCGAGCTGCTCCTGACGACGGTCTCCGTCGCGGGCGGCCCCGGCTACCCGGTGAACGTCGGGCAGGTCGTGCAGGGCTGGTTCGACCGGTCGCGCAGCGTGCGCCCCGTCGAGGAGGTCTTCCCGACCGGCCGCACCAAGGAGGAGACCGAGCAGCAGGGCCAGGCCGAGATGATCTCCTCCCAGGAGAACGCCACGGTCGCCGCGCTCACCGAGCTCGGCTACGAGGTACCGGCCACGCTCACCGTCGAGGCGGCCGTCCCCGGCAGCGGGTCCGACGGCGTCGTCGAGCCCGGGGACGTCATCGTCGCGCTCGACGGCTCGCCCGTCCCGACGTACCAGGACCTCATCGACGGTCTCGCCGCGGTCGACCCCGGCGACGACGTGACGCTCGGCGTCCTGCGCGACGGCACGGCCACCGACCTCACGGTGACGACGACGGACGGCGGCGACACCGCGCTGCTCGGCGTGTACATCGACCCGGCGTTCGACTTCCCGGTCGACGTCTCGATCCAGATCGAGGACATCGGCGGCCCGAGCGCGGGCACGATGTTCGCGCTCGGCATCGTCGACCAGCTCACGCCCGAGGACGAGGCGAACGGCGTCGTCATCGCGGGCACGGGCACGATGAGCGTCGAGGGCGACGTGGGCCCGATCGGCGGGATCCAGCAGAAGCTGTACGGCGCGCTGCGCGACGGCGCGACGTGGTTCCTCGCGCCGCAGGCCAACTGCCCCGAGGTCGTGGGCAACGTTCCGGACGGCCTGCACGTCGCGGCCGTCTCGACGCTCGCGGACGCGCGCGCCGCGATGACGGCGATCGGCGCGGGGAACGGCGACTCCCTCCCCACGTGCGAGGCGCGGGACTGACGTCGGGCGCGCGCCGGGCGCGCCGTCGCTGCCCCCGGGCGGGGGTCGGTCAGTCCTCGAGCGTGGCGCGCAGCGCCGTGACGAGGCCGGGGACGAGGTCGGGCCCGCCCGCGACGTCGGTCGCCGCGTCGTGCGCCCGGGAACGCACCGCGCACCACGACGAGCCGTCGCGCAGCACGCCGACCGCGAGGCGCACGTCCTGGCGGTCCGGGTGGGACGTGAGGTAGTCGAGCGCGGCGTCGGGGTCCTCCGGGACGTCCTCCTCGGCGGCCGGCGGCAGGACGATGCGCTCGACGACGAGCGCGGCGCCGTCGACGGTCGGCGGCCACGCGACGCGCGCGAGCCCGTCCTCGAGGTCGCCGTCCACGGCGAAGCCCTCCTGCTCGATCGACAGCAGGTGGTGCGGGTCCGCGCCCGACGCGGCGACGACGTCGGACGGGAGCCGGTCGGCGAGCGTCGGGTCCGCCGCGAGCGCGCCGGCCGTCATGACGAGCGCGAAGAGGCGCGGCGGGGCGTCCCAGCCGGCGTCCGCGGCGTGCGCCTCGACCTCGTGGACCGCGAGCGCGAGCGCGTGGCGGGGCGTCGGGCCGCCCGGAGCGACGGGGTCGGGTCCGGGTGCGGAGGCGGGCGTGGGCGCGGCGTCGTCAGGCTGGGGCATGCCCCCATCGTCCCCCATGCGCCGGGAGAGCCCCCACGGAGCCGCGGGCCGTGGGAACCTTGGGGGAGGACCGGGCGTTGACCCCGGTGCACGCCCGAGCCACGACCCGAAGAGGTATACCCACCGTGTCATTCGCCGCAGCGCCCCGCCGGCCGTCCCCCGGGGGCCGGCCCGCCCGGCGCCGGAGCCCGATCGGCATCGCGATCGCCGTCGTCGGCGCCCTCGTCGTCCTCCTGCTCCTGCTCGCCCAGTTCTGGACCGAGGTGCTCTGGTTCCAGCAGCTCGACTTCGCGAACGTCCTGTGGACGCAGTGGGGCGCCCGCATCGCCCTGTTCGTCGCGGGCTTCCTCGTCATGGGCGGGCTCGTCTTCCTGTCGTTCTCGCTCGCGTACCGGTCGCGGCCGATCTACGCGCCCTCGACGCCCGAGCAGGCGACGCTCGACCAGTACCGCGAGGCGATCGAGCCGCTGCGCAAGGTCGTCATGGTCGTCGCGCCGGCGCTCGTCGGCTTCTTCGCGGGCGCCGCCGCGGCGTCGCAGTGGCAGACGGTCCTCCTCGCGCTCAACGCGGTGCCGTTCGGCACGACGGACCCGCAGTGGGGCATCGACCTGTCGTTCTACGTCTTCACGCTGCCGCTGCTGCGGTTCGTCGTGAGCTTCCTCATGGCGGTCGTCATCATCTCGGGCATCGCCGCCGTCGCGACGCACTACCTGTACGGCGGTCTGCGCATCGGCGGCGGGGCGGACGCCGGGCCGCGCACGACGACGGCCGCGCGCGTGCAGCTCTCCGTGATCGCCGCGCTGCTCCTCGTGCTCATCGCGGCGAACTACTGGCTCGACCGCTACTCGATCCTCACGTCGGGCGGCGCGAAGTTCGACGGCGCGTCCTACGCCGACGTGCACGCGGTCATCCCCTCGAAGGCGATCCTCACGGTCGTGGCGCTGTTCGTCGCCGCGCTGTTCGTCGTCACCGCGGTCCGCGGAAACTGGCGCCTGCCCGCGATCGGCGTCGGCCTCATGGTCGTCTCCGCCATCGCCATCGGTGGCATCTACCCGAGCGTCGTGCAGCGCTTCCAGGTCACGCCGAACGCGCAGGACTTCGAGGAGGAGTACATCCAGCGCAACATCGACGCGACCAAGGCCGCCTACGGCATCGACGACGTCCAGACCGAGCAGTACAACGCCAAGACCGAGGCCGAGGCGGGCGCGCTGCGCGAGGACGCCGACACCACCGCGTCGATCCGCCTGCTCGACCCGGAGATCGTCAGCCCGTCGTTCAGCCAGCTCCAGCAGAACAAGCAGTACTACCAGTTCTCGCCGTCGCTGTCGGTGGACCGCTACACGATCGAGGACGAGAGCCGCGACACCGTCATCGCGGTCCGCGAGCTCAACCAGGACGGCCTCGGCGCCGACCAGCGCAACTGGGTCAACGACCACACGGTCTACACCCACGGCTTCGGCGTCGTCGCGGCGTACGGCAACCAGATCGGCCCGGACGGCCGGCCCGCGTTCTACGAGGGCTCGATCCCGTCGACGGGCGCGTTCACCGACGCCGGCGGCTACGAGCCGCGGATCTACTTCTCGCCCGAGGCGCCGCAGTACTCGATCGTGGGCGCGCCCGAGGGTCGCGAACCGTGGGAGCTCGACTACCCGGTCGACGACGAGGGCGGGCAGGTCAACAACACGTTCCCCACGCAGGAGATCGCGGCGGGCCCGAGCGTCGGCACGTTCCTCAACAAGGTGCTGTACGCGCTGAAGTTCGGGTCCGAGCAGATCCTGTTCTCCGACCGCGTCACGGAGGACTCGCAGATCCTCTACGACCGCAGCCCGCGCGACCGCGTCGCGAAGGTCGCGCCGTACCTCACGCTCGACGGCCGCGTGTACCCCGCGGTCGTGGACCGCCGTGTGAAGTGGATCGTCGACGGCTACACGACGTCGAACGCGTACCCGTACTCGACGTCGGAGTCCCTGGACGAGTCGACGGCCGACTCGCTCGTCGCGGCGAACTCGGTCGAGGCGCTCGCGCCCCAGCAGATCAACTACATCCGCAACTCGGTCAAGGCGACCGTCGATGCGTACGACGGGTCGGTCGACCTGTACGCGTGGGACGCCGAGGACCCGCTCCTGCAGGCGTGGACGAAGGTCTTCCCGAGCACGGTGCAGCCGATGTCGGAGATCTCCGGCGACCTCATGAGCCACCTGCGCTACCCCGAGGACCTGTTCAAGGTGCAGCGCACGCTGCTCGCGAGCTACCACGTGGACGACGCGAACGAGTTCTTCTCGGGCCAGGACTTCTGGCGCAGCCCGGAGGACCCGACGGCGAGCGGCCAGGTCAAGCCGCTGCAGCCGCCGTACTACCTCACGCTGCAGATGCCGAGCCAGGACGCCCCGACGTTCTCGCTCATGTCGACGTACATCCCGGGCGGCGGTTCCGACCGCAACATCCTCACGGGCTTCCTCGCGGTGGACGCGGAGCCGGGCAGCGAGGCGGGTGTGCGCTCCGAGGACTACGGGACGCTGCGCCTCCTCGAGCTCCCGCGCAACGCGACCGTGCCCGGCCCGGGTCAGGTGCAGAACAACTTCAACACCGACCCGACCGCGGCGGACGGCCTGCTCGCGCTGCGCCGTGGTGACTCCACGGTCATCAACGGCAACCTCCTCACCCTCCCGGTGGGCGGCGGCCTCCTGTACGTCCAGCCGGTCTACGTGCAGTCGACCGAGGGCACGCGGTTCCCTCTGCTGCGCAAGGTGCTCGTGTCGTTCGGCGACGAGATCGGCTTCGCGGACACGCTCGACGAGGCGCTGGACCAGGTGTTCGGCGGCGACTCGGGCGCGAACGCGGGCGACGCGGACGGCGGGGTCGAGACCGAGGTCCCGGACCAGCCGGCCGACGGCGAGACGGCCGACCCCGGCACGACCGACCCCGGCACGACCGACCCGGACGCGGGCGAGCCGGACGCCGAGCAGCCGGCGCCGCCGGCGGACGGCGGCACGGTCGACGGCGGCGCTCGCGCCGAGCTCGACCAGGCGCTGCGCCAGGCGCAGCAGGCCATCGAGGCGGGCGAGGCCGCGCTCGCGGAGGGCGACTTCGCGGCGTACGGCGAGGCGCAGGACCGCCTGCGGCAGGCGCTCGAGGCGGCGCTCGCGGCCGAGCAGCGGCTCGACACCGAGTCGTCGGGCGGCTGACGGACGGTCGCGCGCGCGACGTACCGCCACGGACGGGCGGGGACACCGACGGGTGTCCCCGCCCGTCCGTCGTGCGGCGGGTTTGTCATTTCCTCCGGCGGACGGGAGGATCGCTCCTCGTGACCTCTGCAACGGTTTGCAGCAACGCTTTCAGCGCGGCGGGCGACGCGGCGGGCGACGTGACCCCCGCCGTCCCCGCGGCGCGCCTGCGCCACCCCTCCGGCGCCGAGCTCGTGGTCGCGCTGCGCGGCGCCGCGGTGCTCGCGTGGCGCGCCCCGTGGCGCGGCGCGGACGGGACCGTACGGGTCGAGGACCTCGTCGACGGGTACACCGACGAGGTGGAGGTCGCGACGCACGACGCCGCGCGCTCGGCGCTCATGGCGCCGTTCGTCAACCGCCTCGCGGGCGGCGCCTACACCTTCGACGGGGTCCGGCACGAGGTGCCCCCGGTGCTGCCGTGGGAGCCGGTGACCATGCACGGGTTCGCGCGCACGCTCGACTGGGCGGTCGTCGAGCCCGGCCCCCGCTCGGCGCGACCCGCCGGGCCCCCGGACGCCGGGGCCACGCCCGTCGCCGTCACGCTGCGCGCCGCCGTCGCGGCGGACGCGCACGCGGGCTACCCGTTCGCGCTCGAGCTCGAGGTGGACTACGTGCTCGGGGCCGCGTCGCTCGACGTCGTGCTCCGCGCACGCAACGTCGGCCCGACGGCGGCGCCGGTCGCGCTCGGGTGGCACCCGTACCTGCGCGTGCCGGGGCACGCGAGCGTCGACGGCCTCGAGCTCACCGTGCCCGCCCGCCGCGCCGTGGTGACCGACGTCGGCCTGCTCCCGCTCGCCGGCCCGTCCGCCCTGGAGGAGATCGACGGCGTCGGCCCGCTGCCCCTCGCGGGCGTGCGCCTCGACCACGCGTTCGGGGGCCTGCGCCCGGACGCCGACGGCCGGGCCCGCACGCTCGTGCGCGACCCGGCGACGGGGCAGGGCCTCGCGCTCTGGCAGGACCGCGGCCTCGTGCACGTCTACACGGGGGACGGCCTGGGGCGGCGGGCGCGCGCGGCGGTGGCCGTCGAGCCGGTCGAGACGCTCACCGACGCCTTCAACCGCCCCGACTGCGCGGCAGACGTGCGGCTCGAGCCCGGGGCCGTGCGCACGTTCGCGTTCGGGGTCGAGGTGCTGGAGTGATCCACGTCTCGCTCACCCGATTTGGCCTGGTCCGGAACGTCCCGTAGAGTAGTGATCACCGACGCGGGGTGGAGCAGCTCGGTAGCTCGCTGGGCTCATAACCCAGAGGTCGCAGGTTCAAATCCTGCCCCCGCTACGAAAGATGTCGCAGGACATCACGAAGGCCCGGACCACGGAAACGTGGTCCGGGCCTTCCTCGTTCCGGCCGGTGGGGCAGCGGGGTCGCTCGTCACCGGGTGCTGCGGGCGGCGTCCTCGATCAGGCGCGCGACCGCGACCGGGTGGCTGACCATGACGGCGTGCGAGCCGTTGACCTCCTCCGTGTACGCGCCGGCCCGCTCGGACATCCAGCGCTGCACCTCCGGGTCGATCGCGTGGTCCTTGCGCGTGACGAGGCTCCACGACGGGATCGTGCGGAACGCCTCACCGACGCTGGCGTCGGTCACCGCGCGCGTGTTGGCGGGTCGCTGGACCACGGCCAGGTCGGCGGCCGTCTCCTTGTCCACGTCGTTGGCGAAGAACTCCCGGAACCGGGCCGGGTCGATCGCCACCTCGACGCCGTCCGGTACGGGGGTCGAGACGAGCGGGATCGCGGGGGAGGTCTTGGCGGCCAGGTCGCCCACGGTCTCGCCGGCGGTGGGGATGAACGCGGCGACGTAGACCAGCGCCTTGACGTCCGGGTTCGACGCGGCGGCGTTCGTGATCACGGCACCGCCGTAGGAGTGGCCCACGAGCACGACGGGGCCGTCGATGGTGGACAGGTAGCTGGAGACGTACGCCGAGTCGCCCGTCAGGCCCTGGAGCGGGTTCGCGAGGGCCTGGACGGGGTACCCGTCCTTGCGCAGCCGCTCGATCACGGGTGACCAGCTCGACGAGTCCGCCCACGCCCCGTGGACGAGGACGACGGTCGGCTTCGGCTGCGGGGTCGGGGGTCCCCCGACGGCCGAGGCCGTGAGGGTGGGGCTGATGACGCCGAGCACGGTGAGAGCGCTGGCGAGGGCTGCGGGGATACGAAGACGCAGACGCATGACAATTCCTCCGAGGGGTTGGTGTTGCGGTGGTCGCCGCTCCCGGCGGCCGTCCCGGGGCTCATGCCCCGGGGCGGCGCCGAGCGCGGTGTTCTGTGGTGCCGTCCTGCCTGCCGGCAGGCGGTCGTCAGCTCGGCCGGCCGTAGCTCTCGAGCAGGCGGAGCCAGATCTCGCTGATCGTGGGGTAGGCGGGGACGGCGTGCCAGAGCCGGTCGACGGGGACCTCCCCGACGATCGCGACGGTCGCCGCGTGCAGGAGCTCCGCGACGTCTCGGCCGACGAAGGTCGCGCCGACCACGACCTGGCGGTCGGCGTCGACGACGAGCAGGGCGCGGCCCGTGTAGTCGTCGGCCTCCAGCGCGGCGCCGGCGACGGAGCCGAGGTCGTGCTCGACCGTGCGGACGGCGAGCCCGCTCTCGCGCGCCCGGGCCTCGGTGAGCCCCACACTCGCGACGGCGGGATCGGTGAACACGACGCGGGGCACCGCGGCGCGGTCCGCGGTCGCAGCGTGCGCGCCCCACGGGCCGTCGTCGAGGGGCGTCCCGCGCAGCCGCGCGGCGATCGCCTCCCCGGCGGCGCGCGCCTGGTACTTGCCCTGGTGGGTGAGCAGCGCGCGCCCGTTGACGTCCCCGACGGCGTACAGCCAGTCGGTGCCCTCGACTCGCAGGGTCTCGTCGACCCGGAGCGCACCGGAGAGCCCCAGCGCGTCGAGGCCGAGGTCGCCGGTGCTCGGGCGGCGCCCGGTCGCCACGAGGATCTCCTCGCCCTCGACCACGCGGCCGTCGTCGAGCGTGACGGTCACGACGCCGTCGGCCCGACGGTCGACGCGCGTCGGCGTGACGTGGAGGCGCACGTCGACGCCGTCCGCCGCGAGGGCGCCGGCGAGGTGCTCGCCCGCGAAGGGCTCCTCGCGGTCCAGCAGCCCGGAGACGGACAGGAGGGTCACGCGCGAGCCGAGCGAGGCGTACGCCTGGGCGAGCTCGACGCCGGCCACGCCCCCGCCGAGGACGACGAGGCGCGGCGGTACGTGGTCCGCGGACGTGGCGTCCCGGGTGCCCCACGGGGCGGCGTCCGCCAGGCCGGCGACCGGCGGGACCACCGGCACCGTGCCGGTGGCGAGCGCCACCGCCCGGGCCGTGAGGACCCGCTCGCCGACCTGCACGGCGCGTGGCCCGACGACCCGGCCGCGTCCGCGGACGAGGTCGATGCCCGCGGACGCGAGCCAGGCGGCCTGGCCGTCGTCCGCCCACCCGTCCGTGAACGACGTGCGCCGGGCGAGCACCGCGGCGGCGTCGAGACTGCCGGTGACCGCCTCGCGGGCGCCCGCCACCCGGCGGGCGGCCCGCAGGGCGTGCCCGCTGCGCAGCAGCGCCTTGGACGGCATGCAGGCCCAGTACGAGCACTCGCCCCCGACGAGCTCGGACTCGACGACGGCCGCACGCAGCCCGCGCCGGGTCGCGTAGTCGGCGACGTTCTCGCCGACGGGTCCGGCGCCGACGACGACCAGGTCGTAGTCGTAGGTCGTGGTGTCCATGACGCTCATGACTCCTTCTCCCGCAGGACGCGGCCGAGCCGGAGGGCGGAGACGAGGAAGAAGATCCCGCCGAGGGCCGCGTAGCCGGCGGTCCCGGCGATCGTCTCCGTGCCCTGGAGGCCCTGGGCGAGGAACGCGCCGCCCACGACGACCGAGAGGCCGCCGCTGAGCATCTGGGCGACCTGCCCGCCCGTGCGGCGGTTACGGACGGCGGCGACGAGCTGCGGGACGCCCGCGCCGATCGCCCAGACGCCCCAGACGGCGAGGGCTGCGCCGAGGGACTGGGTCGACGCGACGCCGAGCGCGACGGCGACGGCGACGCTGACCACGACGTTCACCCGTTCCGCGACCGTGGACCGCGCGGTGCCCGGGGTGACGCGCACCTGCCACAGCACGGCGGCGGCGTCGACCAGCGGGTAGACGACGAGCAGGGTCGTCAGCCACGGCCCGGCCGCGGTCGCGGTGGTGAGGACCAGGGCCGCCCAGACGAGGGCGACGACGAAGCGGGTGAGGTACAGGCGGCGCAGGGCCGCGCCGAAGGTCGTGGGGATCGTGGTGGTCGTCGTCATGCTGCCCTCACGAGTCCGGTCGTGGTCGGGACCGGGGCGGAGGGGCGACGGCGCGGGGCCGTCGTCGCGCGCAGGGTCGCGGTGGTCATGGTGGTCTCCCTTCCGTGGCGCCGGACGGGCGGTCCGTGGCGCCGGTTCGTACAGGAGACGTTCGCTCGCGTCGGGTCCCGGTCGAATCCGTGAGGTGCCCGGTCAGCACCCCGGCACGACGCACCCCCGGCGTGCCGGGCACCGGCGCCGGGCACGCCGGGGCGCCCTGCCGGGGGGACGCGGAGGGTCGCCGTCGGCCGGGGTGCGGGGCCGCCGTCGCCCTACGGCGTGGAGGAGCGGTCCAAGGCGCGCGCGAGCTCGGTGCGCGACGCGATGCCGAGCTTCGCGAAGACCTTGTGCAGGTGGTACTCGACCGTGCGGGGGCTGAGGAACAGCCGGGTGCCGATCTCGGGGTTGGAGAGGCCGTCGCGGGCCAGCCGGACGATCTGCGCCTCGCGCTTCGTGAGCTCGGTGCGCGCGTCGACCGCGCGGCGGCGTGCGGTCTCCCCGGTGGCTTCCAGCTCCTGGCGCGCCCGCTCGGTGAACGCCTCGAGGCCCATCGAGCAGAACAGGTCGTAGGCGGTCCGGAGCTCGTGGCGCGCGTCGAGTCGCCGGCGCGCGCGCCGCAGCCACTCTCCGTAGAGGAGGTGGGCGCGCGCCAGGTCCACGCGCACCGGCGTGCGGCGCAGGCGGGAGATCGCCTCGCGGTGGTGCGTCTCGGCGTCGTCGCCGGCCACGAGCGCGCGCGAGCGGGCCTCGACGCCGAGGGCCCAGTCGGTGCCGGACGCGGCGGTCCGCTCCGCGAGCCGCTCCAGGCCGTCGCGGGCGCGATCGTGCTCGCGGCAGCGGACCGCCGCCTCGACGAGCTCGACGAGGGCCCAGTTGTACCAGGCGAGGGCGTCCTCGTTCGCCGACGCCCGCTCGCCCGCCGCGAGCGCCAGGTCGTGCCGCCCGAGCCCGTTGTAGAGGATCGCTCGCGCCGTGTGGCCGGCGATCAGGACCATCCCCTCGCCCCGCGCCCGGGACGCCTCGACGGAGGACTCGATCGTCGCCGTCGCCTCGGCCTCGCGCCCGCGCCACGCCGCCTGCAGCATCGACCCGTACGGGAGGTGGACCACGCCCGTCGCGTCGGCGGCGGCGTCCATCTCCTCGCTCAGCGACGCGACGGCGTCGAGCTCGCCGGCCAGGACCCGGGGCGCGAGCTGGAAGGCGAGCCCCACCGGCAGGGCGCGCAGCGCGCCGGTGCCGCGCGCGAGCCGGACGGTGCGGTCGGCGAGCTCCGTCCACGCCTCGTGGTCCCACAGCAGGGACGCGACGCGGCACGCGAGCCAGTCCCAGCGGAGGGCGTCCTCGTCGGTGGTGGTCGCCCGGAAGTCCTCGAGCGCACGCGCCAGGCGCGGCGCCGCGGCCGGGTAGCCGTCGGTCGCGAGGAGGGTCATGGCGTCGAGGAGGAGGTCCCGGGCGCGCGGTGGACCGGCGGGGGACGGCGCCCGCCGGGCTGCCTCCGCGACGCCCAGGACTCCGCCCGCGACGGCTCGACCGGCGAACTGGGCGGCGGCGAGCGCCTCGAGGTAGGTGTCTCGTGCGAGCGGCACGTCGAACGGCTCGAGCCGGCGGGCGGCGTGCAGGAGCAGGGGCGGGGCGTCGTCCCCGCGGCTGCGGGCGTGGACGATCTCGGCGCGCAGGAGGTCGACGCGGGCCGCCTGGGCGCCGGTCAGCGGCGCGGCCTGCGTGGCGGCGAGGAGGCGGAGCGCCTCGTCCGGGTCGCCGGCGAGGTCGTGGGCCTCGGCCGCGGCGAGCGCGCGGGACGCCCGGGCGGCCGGGTCGGGCGTGAGGACGGTGGCGCGGTCGAGGAACGCGGCCGCGGCGGCGTACCCGCCCCGGGCCTGTGCGTGGGCGGCCGACCGCTCGAGCTCTGCGGCCACGTCCTCGTCGGGGCCCGCGGTCGCCTGCGCCAGGTGCCACGCCCGGCGGTCGGCGTCGACCGCCGGGTCGGTCACCGTGGCGAGCGCGTGGTGGACCTCGCGACGCTCCTCCACCCCGGCCGAGCGGTAGACGGCCGAGCGGGCGAGGGGGTGGCGGAACGACACCCGGGTCGTCGTCCAGCGGAGCAGGTCCGAGAGCGCCGCGGGGTCGGCGGCGTCGGGGGACACGCGGAGCACCTCGGCCGCGCGCCACAGCAGGGCGGCGTCGCCGAGGGGTTCGGCGGCCGCCACGAGCGCGAGGCGGCGCTGGCCGGGGGACAGCCGGTCGAGCCGGCGCCGGAAGCTGTCCTCGATCCGGGCGGTCAGGCCACCCGGGTGGTCCGCGCCCAGGCCGGCGGCCAGCTGCGCGTGCGTGAGCCCGCGCGGCAGCTCGAGGATCGCCAGCGGGTTCCCGCGTGTCTCGGCGACGATCCGGTCCCGCACCCGCGGGTCGAGCGGCCCGCGGACGACCGAGTCGAGCAGCGCCTGCGCGTCGGCGGCCGGGAGCCCGCCGACCGCCATCTCGGGGATTCCCGCGAGCGTCGGGTCGGGCTCGGCGCCGCGGCGGCCGAACACGAGGGCGACCGACTCCGTCGCCAGACGGCGCGCGACGAACCCGAGGACCTGGGCCGACGCGTGGTCGAGCCACTGCGCGTCGTCGACGAGGCACACGAGGGGCCCCTCGGACGCCGCCTCCGCGAGCAGCCCGAGCACCGCGAGCCCGAGCAGGAAGCGGTCTGGGGCGGGGCCGTCCTGCAGCCCGAAGGCCGTGCGCAGCGCGTCCGACTGCGGGCCCGGGAGGGCGTCCAGGTGGCCGAGCAGGGGTGCGCACAGCTGGTGCAGCGTCGCGAACGCCAGCTCGGCCTCCGCCTGGACGCCCGTCGCGCGGACCACGCGGCACCCGGACGCGGCGTCGGCCACGTGCTCCAGGAGGGCGGACTTCCCGACGCCCGCCTCGCCGGCGACGACCAGGGCCCGGCTCCGCCCCTCGCGCACGTCGCCCAGCAACCGCTCGAAGATCACGATCATCTTCGACAACCCGGTCGACCCGGAGGCGTTCGAGGCCGCCTACCCCGACCTGCTCGACCGCGCCCGCAAGGTCCCGGGGGTCGTGCACCGGGAGGCGTCGAAGGTCTGGCCGAAGGAGGACGGCAGCCCGACCCCGGCGTACCGCATGATCGACCTGTACTTCCCCGACTACGACGCGGCGAGCGCGGCCGTGGGCACGCCCGAGATGCAGGCGTTCCTCCCGCGCGCGTTCGAGCTCGCGACCGGGGGAGCGAGGGCGGTCTTCGCCGACGTCGAGGAGTCCTGAGCCTCCTCACGGACGCTTCCGTGCCCGGGCCCGACCGCGCGTCGGGGCCGGGCACGGCGTCGTCCGCGTCCGTGCTGTGACACGACCCACGTCGTCGCGGGCAGGCGCGGGGAGTGCCGCGGACACGACCGGCGTTATCGTCAGTGGCCGGCGCCCACCTTCCCCGGGGCGCCCGACACCCGGAAGGTCACCATGCGCCGTCTGCGTCCCCGTCCCGCCGTCCTCGCCGCCGTCACGGCGGTGTCCGCCCTCGCGCTCGCGGCCTGCTCGTCCGGCGGCACCGGCTCCGGCGACGCGGCCGACCCGACCGGCGGCCCGTCGTCGGGCGACGCCGCGCAGTGCGAGCCCGGCGCGCTGCCCACGCTGACCGACGGCGTGCTCACCGTGGGCGCGGGCGAGGCGTACTCGCCGTGGTACGTCCGCGAGCACGACTCGGGCGAGGGCTTCGAGTCGGCGCTGATCTACGCGGTCGCGGACCGCCTCGGCTACGCGCCCGAGGACGTCGTGTGGGAGACGGTGACGTTCGAGCAGATCATCAGCCCGGCCGTGAAGCCGTTCGACGTCGCCGCGTACCAGACCTCGATCACCGACGAGCGCAAGCAGGCCGTCGACTTCTCGAGCCCCTACCTCACCACGCGCCAGGGCGTCATCGTCATGGAGGACGGCCCGTACGCGGGCGCGACGACGCTCGCCGAGCTCGACGGCGCGCGCATCGGCGTCACCGCCGCGCAGACGAGCCTCACGCTCGCCGAGGCCGCGTGGGGCGAGGACGCGGACATCTCGCCGTACAACGCCGCGGGCGACGGCATGCAGGCCCTGCAGTCGGGCACGATCGACGCGATGGTCATGGACGTCGACCAGGGCGTCGCCGCGTCGACCGAGTACTTCCCGGACTCCGTGGTCATCGGCACGCTGCCGGACGAGGGCGTCGTCGAGCAGTACGGGCTCGTGCTCGACCTCGGGTCGGAGCTCACCGACTGCGTCTCGCAGGCGGTCGACGACCTCGAGGCCGACGGCACGCTCGCGGAGCTGCGCACGACGTGGCTCAAGTCGGACGACATCCCCGTCCTCGACTGACGGCCGTGACCGTGCCCGACGACCGGCCCGCGGGGGCGGCGCCCGACGACCGCCCCCGCGGGCGCGGCACGGACCCCCGCGTCCCCGTGGACGCGTGGACGCCGTCGCCGCTCGCGCTCGACCGGGCGGCGTTCCGGCGCGCGCAGCGTCGTCGCTCGCTGCTCGTCGCGCTCGTCAGCACGGTGCTCGTCGTGACGGCGGTCGTGCTCGTCGTGGTCAACGCGCCCGGCTGGGAGCGCGCGCGGACCGCGTTCTTCGACCCCGCGATGGCGTGGGAGTCGCTGCCCGCGATCCTCGAGGGGCTGTGGCTCAACCTGCGCGTGTGGGTCGTCGCGGGCGTCGTCGGCACCCTCCTCGGCCTCGGGCTCGCCGTCGCGCGCACGAGCCGCGTGCCGGCGCTGTTCCCGCTGCGCGCGTTCGCGATCGGGTACGTGGACCTGTTCCGCGGGGTCCCGCTGCTGCTCGTGCTGCTGCTCGTCGGCTTCGGGCTGCCCGCGCTGCGCCTGGAGTGGCTGCCGACGTCGGGTGCGTTCCTCGGGGCGCTCGCGATCGTGCTCACCTACACCGCGTACCTCGCGGAGGTGTTCCGCGCGGGCATCGAGTCGGTGCACCCCTCGCAGGTCGCCGCCGCGCGCTCGCTCGGCCTGACGCGCGCCCAGACGACGCGCCGCGTCGTGCTGCCGCAGGCGGTGCGCAACGTCACGGCGCCGCTCGCGAACAACCTCGTCTCGCTGCAGAAGGACTCGGGCCTCATCTCCGTGCTCGGTGCGGTCGACGCGATCCGCGCGGCGCAGATCGCGACGACGGGCAGCTACAACTTCACGCCCTACGTCGTCGCGGGGATCCTGTTCTTCCTCGTGTCGTTCCCGCTGACGCGCGCGGTCGACGCGTACCAGGCGCGCCGCGGCTGGGGTCGGTCGCTCGCGACCGTGAGCGGGGCGGGGGACATCCGATGAGCGGGGTCGTCCTGCCCTCCGGCGCGACCCCGCAGGACGCGGGCGCGGACCACCTGCTGTCCCTGCGGGGCGTGCGCAAGACCTACCCGGCGGCGGGCGCTCCGGGCGGGCGGCGCGTCGTGCTCGACGGCATCGACCTCGACGTCGACGCGCACCGGTGCGTCGTGCTCGTGGGATCGTCGGGTTCAGGCAAGTCCACGCTCCTGCGCGTGGTCAACCTCCTCGACGAGGTCGACGACGGGCAGATCCTGCTCGACGGCGAGGACGTCGCGGACCCGCGCCTCGACGCCAACCGGGTCCGAGCCCGCATGGGCATGGTCTTCCAGGCGTACAACCTCTTCCCGCACCTCACCGTGCTCGACAACGTGACGCTCGCGCCGCGCCTCGTGCACCGGCGCTCGCGTGCCGAGGCGGAGGGGGCGGCCGTCGAGATGCTCGGCCGGGTCGGCCTGGGGCACAAGGTGACCGCGTACCCCGACCAGCTCTCGGGCGGCGAGCAGCAGCGCGCCGCGATCGCGCGCGCCCTCGTCAACGGGCCCGAGCTGCTGCTGCTCGACGAGGTCACGTCGGCCCTCGACCCGGAGCTCGTCGGCGAGGTTCTCGACCTGCTCGCCGAGCTGCGCGCCGAGGGCCGCACGATGCTCGTCGCGACGCACGAGATGGGCTTCGCGCGCCGCGTCGCGGACGAGGTCTGCTTCCTCCACGAGGGCCGCGTCCACGAGCGAGGCACGCCCGAGCAGGTGCTCGGCGACCCGCAGCGCGAGCGCACGCGCGCGTTCCTCCGCCGCCTCCACGCCTGACCCCGCACCCCGCCGAACACGGGGTTGGGGTTGGTTTTTTGAGCACGAAGACAACACACCCCCGCGGGGGCCCCCCCCCCCGCGGGGGGGACCCCCGGGGAGCGAGGGCGGGGGAACGTGGGGGGCG
>NZ_JAAFAN010000058.1:0-26744 GCF_010287905.1 Cellulosimicrobium composti | reverse complement strand
GTGGAGCGGGTCGTGATCACGCGCGAGGTCGTGCTGGACAACGTCAACCCCACGATCGTGCCCCGCACCGGCACCCGCGCCGCCCGCACCCCCCGCGAGAAGTCCGCCTGACTCGCCGGACCCCGCGGCGACCTCAGCCGACGAACACGCAGAACGGGTGGCCCGCCGGGTCGGCGTAGACGCGCAGAGGCTCCTCCGGGTCGTCCGAGCGGTCGTGCAGGAGCCGCGCGCCGAGCGCGAGAGCGCGGTCGTGCTGCCGGTCGAGCTCGGCGACGTCCGGCACGGTGCAGTCGAGGTGGAGCTGTTGGGGCACGCCCTCGTCCGGCCACGTCGACGGCGGGAGGGACCCGACCTGCTGGAACGCGAGCTGGACCCCACCCGGCCCACCGCGCAGCACGAGCCAGTCCTGGCCTGCCGGGTCGGGGTCGCCGGGTGACGGGGGTTCGTCGCCCGCGCGGTACTCGAGGCCGAGCAGGGCGCGGTAGAACTCGGCGAGGGCGCGCGCGTCCGTCGTGTCGAGCACGACCTGGGCGACCCGGGGGAACACGTCGGGCACGGTGACCACCTCCGCCGCCACGCTCGCGCGACGCGCCGCGACTCGCAACCAGCCCGCCGCGCCCGCCGTGCATGTGCGCACGTCGGCCACGACGCGCGAGGATGGGTCGGTGCGACGCCCGACCACCACCGTGCTGGAGACCTCGTGAGCGACCCGGACGGGCGGCTCGCGCGCCACGTCGCGGAGGCCGCGGACGCGTGGCTGCGCGACCCGCTCGACGCCGGGGTGTACCGGCGCCTCGTCGACGCGACGCTCGCGTGGCGCGCGGGTGGCGGCCGCGTGGTGCCCGGCGTCGCGGACCCGGGTGGGAGGGCAGCCGCCGGACCCGCGTCGACCCCGGCGGACGTCGTCGCGCACGCCGTCGCTCCTGAGGACGACGACGCGCGCTACCTGCGCCCCGAGCGCGCGCCGCGCGCGGTCGGGAGCACGCTCGCGGACGTCGCGAGCATGCTGCGGGCCCGGGCGGCGGGCGCCGCGCACGAGGACCGCGTCGCGGCCCGCGCGGACGCGGACCCTGCGCGCCCGGACGCTGACGCTGCGCCGAGCGACGAGGGCGGGGAGGCCGCGGCCGAGCCGGGCGGCGCGCCCGGACCCGCCGGCGCGGCGTAGCGAGCGGCGACGGGGGGCGCTCAGCCCGCGGCGCACGTCGGGGTCGGCGGATCGCCCGCGAACCGGGCCTCGGTCCAGCGCACGAGGTCGGGCGCGAGCGGCGAGTCGGCGCGCACGAGCCCCACGTGGTCGCGCCCCTCGTACGTGCGGTAGTCGACCGGCTGCCCGGCCGTGCACAGCGTCCCCACGTACGCGTCCTGCGCGGTCGGGAGGATGAGCGTGTCCGACGCCCCCTGGGCGACGAGGAGCGGCGCGGCCACGGGCCCGGTCGGCACGTTCTCGGCGAGTCGCTCCCCGAGCGCGCCGCTCGTCGGCTCCGTCGTCCACAGGGGCTGGTCCATCGACAGCGCCTCGGCGACGGACACGAGCACGCTCGGCTCGGACAGGCAGCGCGACGCCATCTCCCGGACGACGAGGCGCGCGCCCGGGCGGACGTACGCGGCGGCGTCGGTCTCGGGGTAGGCCGCGTCGTACGCCTCCACGACGTACGACGCGAAGACGCTCCCGCCCGCGACGCGCTCCAGGTGCGAGACGAGCCCCGTGAGGTCGCTCGCCGGGGCGAGCGCTGCGACGCCGGCGAGCGGGACGTCCGGCGCGTACTCCGGCGCGACCGACCCCGTCCACAGGGCGGCGTGGCCACCCTGGGAGTGACCCCAGACGACGGTCTGCTCGCCGAGCGCCGTGCCGTCGAGCTCGCGCGCGGCGCGGACCGCGTCGAGGACGGAGCGTGCCTCGCCCTGCCCCACGAGGTACGGGTGGGCCCCGGGCGTGCCGAGGCCCGCGTAGTCCGTCGCGACGATCGCCCAGCCACGGGTGAGCACGTCGTCGAGCAGGTAGAACGCGCCGGACCCGAACGGCTCGTCGAGCACCGACGGCGCGCAGCCGCGCGCGGCGCCGGTCGTCCCGTGCGCCCACGCGACGACGGGCGGTGCGGCGTCGCCCTCGACGACGTCGGGCACGACGACGAGCCCGCTCGCGACAGCGGGCTCGGCCTCGTCGAGCGTCGTGGTGTAGAGGATGCGCCAGGCCGTCGCGCCGTCCGGGACGCCGCGCGTGAACGGCTCGGCACGCACGAGCCGGCCCGGCTCGGCGGGGACCGACTCCGGCGGGTCGTAGAACGCGTCGACCTGCGGTGCCGCGCGCTGCAGCCCGACGCTCACCGTGGCGAGCGCGCCTGCGGCGACGAACGCGAGGACCGCTCCCGCGAGCGCCGCGCGACCGTGCCGCCGCGGAGCGGGCGGGCCCGCGGGGGCGGCTCCCGGGGTGTCGAGCGCGACCGGCCCCTCCCCCGGCGTCGCGCGGGCCCGGCGTCGGCGCACCCCCGCGAGGACGAGCCGCACGCCGAGGACGACGAGGCGCACGCCGAACACCACCGCGACGACGAGCACCGTGACGTCCGGCCACGCGAGGGCCAGCACGCCGAGGACGACGGACGCCGCCCCGAGCGCGAGCCGGGCCCAGCGGTCGACCCCGCTCGACCGCACGCCCTCGACGCCGTCCAGGACACCCGCCACGACGAGCCCGGCACCGACGAGGACGGCGACGACGACGATCGTCGGCGCGGGCCACACGAGGACCGCGACGGCGAGCGCGAGGAACAGCCCGCCGCGAGCGGCCCGGGTCCAGCGGGGCCGTCCGACGGCGCGGGCGGCGCGGCGCGTACGGCCGGCACCCGGGTCACGCGTGGCGGGGCCGGTGGCCGCCGGGTCGTCGTCACCCACGAGCTCGGCGACGCCCAGGACGACGGCACCGGCGACGATCGCCACGACGAGCAGCGCGAGCGACGCGAACGGGCGCAGCACGACGGCCGCCCCGAGGAGCGCGCAGACGAGGCCGACAGTGATCGTGACGGCCGGGGGCAGGCGGGTACCGGCGTCGGCGACCGACGCGCGGATCCTGGCTCCGAGACGGTTCACGCGGCGAACGTACCCGGCACGGTTCCGGAGCGCGCGTCGACCGTCAGGCCTCTCCCCCGGCGTGGGGGACGACAGCGCCGCACTCTCGCGATCGTGCAAGAAGTGGACGAAGGGCCGCAAGATTCCTACAAGACTCTTGTGCAGCGGGAGCACCGGCCCTAGTGTTCGGCACGAGAGACCGTGCGCGGGGGTGCGACCGTGCCGCGGGCCGGAGGGTCAGCACGCCCACCGGTTGAGCACCGGAGGCGCGCGCGCCTCCCGAGGGAAGACGGGTCAACGATGATTCGCAGCACGAACCACCACCCGGCCGGGCCGCGCAAAGCCCGGGCCGCCGTCGCGGCAGCCGTCGCGCTCGCGCTCGTGGCGGGCACCGCGTCGTCGGCGCTCGCCCACGGAAAGCCCCAGCCGCCCGCGCCCGCCGTCGTGACGCGCGCCGCGATCGACCCCGCGCTCGTCGAAGGGCGCGGCGCGGCGGTCCCGTTCCACGAGCAGGAGGCCGAGAACGCGGTGACCACCGGGACCGTGATCGGCCCCGGCCGCGACGCGTACACGATCGAGGCGGAGGCGTCGGGCCGCTCGGCCGTGCGCCTGACGCCCGGGCAGCACGTCGAGTTCACGCTCCCCGCGGACGCCAACGCGATCACGGTGCGCTACTCGATCCCCGACGCCCCCACAGGCGGTGGCATCACGTCCCCGCTCGACGTGTCCGTCCTGCGCAAGGGCGCGAAGGTCGGCATCGACCGGCGCATGACGCTCACGTCGGCCTACTCCTACCTGTACAACCAGTACCCGTTCACGAACGACCCCACGGCCGACCTCCTCCAGCCCGGCTGGTGGGTCACCGAGTGCGGGTGCGTCCCCGCGGAGACGACGCCGGCCCCGTCGTTCGAGAAGCCGTTCCGGCCCATGAAGTTCTACGACGAGCAGCGGCTCCTGCTCGGCAGGACGTACACGAAGGGCGACGTCGTGCGCCTCACCGTGCCGACCCGCGGCGCCGCGGAGTGGACCGTGATCGACCTGCTCGACTCGGAGAAGGTCGCACCCCCGAAGGTCCGGCTGCTCGCCGCGAACGCGCTGCTCTTCGGGGCCGACCCGACGGGCCGCCGCGACTCCGCGGACGCGCTCGACCGGGCGATCGCGTTCGCGAGAAAGCACCGGCTCGAGGTGTACGTCCCGCCGGGCGTGTACCAGGTGAACCGGCACGTCGTCGTGGACGACGTGACGATCCAGGGCGCCGGGAGCTGGTACACGGTCTTCCGGGGCTCCGAGGTCGCCCTCGACGAGCCCGCGCCCGACGGATCCGTGCACACCGGCGTCGGCTTCTACGGGAAGTACGCGCACGAGGGCGGCAGCACGAACGTGCACCTGCGCGACTTCGCGATCGTCGGCGACGTGCGCGAGCGCATCGACACGGACCAGGTGAACGGCGTCGGCGGCGCGCTCAGCCGCTCGTCGATCACGGGCCTGCACATCCAGCACACGAAGGTCGGGCTGTGGTTCGACGGGCCGATGGACGACCTGCGCGTCGAGAGCACCGTCGTCGTCGACCAGATCGCCGACGCGCTGAACTTCCACGGGGGCGTGACGAACTCGGTCGTGCGGAACGTCTTCGTACGGAACACCGGCGACGACGGCCTCGCCCTGTGGTCGGAGAAGCTGGCGAACTCGGGCAACGTGGTCGAGAACAACACGGTCCAGTCCAACACCCTCGCCAACGGCATCGCGGTGTACGGCGGCACGGACAACACGGTGCGCGCGAACCTCGTCGCGGACCCGGTGCGCGAGGGCAGCGGCCTGCACGTCGGGTCGCGGTTCGGCGCCGAGCCGTTCGCCGGCAGGCTCGACCTCACCGACAACACCACGGTCCGCGCGGGCACGTACGAGCTCAACTGGAACATCGGGCTCGGCGCGATCTGGTTCTACGCCCTCGACCGCGACATCGACGCCGACGTCCGCGTCACCGGCGACCACTACCTCGACAGCACGTACAACGCGATCATGCTCGTCTCCGACTGGGGCGTGAAGGACGAGGTCGCGATCGAGGGCGTCGCGTTCACCGACGTCCGGGTCGACGGGACCGGCACGTCGGTCGTCAGCGCGCGCGTGCGCGGCGGCGCGTCGTTCGAGAACGTCGACGCCCGCAACGTCGGCTGGGCGGGCGTCAACAACTGCGGCGCCTTCACCTTCCCCGAGGGCGGCACGGAGTTCACGCTCACCGACCTCGGCGGCAACGACGGCACGTCGCTCAGCCCCTGGGAGCCCGGGACGGTGAACTGGCTCGGGCGGTTCGTGCCCAACGCGCCGAGCTGCCTCGACCGCCCGCCGGTCGTCGCTCCCCCGGCGCCCTCCCCCTGGGTCCAGCCGGTCGGCTGACGTCCCGTCGGGGAGGCGAGGCGGTGGCGGGGGGGGGGGGGGGGCGGGGGGCGCGCCCGGGGCGGCGGACCCCCCCCCCCCCCCCCCGCCCCCGGGGGGGGGGGGGGGGCGGGGGCCCCCCCCCCCCCCGGCCGTCCGGTCGGCGACCCGACCTGACGCACGACCCCTCCGGGAGGAAGACCAACCGTGGGTGACTACCTGTCACAGACCTGGGAGCTCGCGCGCGAGTACGACGTGCTCGGCGCCTTCTGGGTCAACATCCAGCTGACGTTCTGGGCGGCGATCCTGTCGCTCGTGCTGGGCACCGCACTGGCGCTCATGCGGATCTCCCCGGTGCCGAGCCTGCGCTGGGCCGGGACGGCGTACGTCAACGTGTTCCGCAACACGCCGCTGACGATCATCATGACGTTCATGGTGCTCGGCCTGTGGGGCCAGCTCCAGGTCACGCTCGCCCCGGACTTCGCAGGCAACTTCTTCCGTCTCGCCGTCGTCGGCCTCGCCGTCTACCACGCCGCGTTCGTGTGCGAGTCGATCCGCTCGGGCGTCAACACGGTGCCCATCGGCCAGGCCGAGGCCGCGCGCGCGATCGGACTGCCGTTCCTGCCCGCCGCGCGGCTCATCATCCTCCCGCAGGCCTTCCGCGGCGCGATCGCCCCGCTCGGCAACACGCTCATCGCGCTGCTGAAGAACTCGACCGTCGCGGCGGCCGCGAGCGTCACGACGGAGACGTCGAGCCTCATGAAGACCATGATCGAGTTCAACTCGAACTACATCTACGGGATCTTCCTGACGTTCGCGATCGGCTACGTCATCCTGGTCATCCCCATCGGCCTGCTCACCACGTCCCTCTCGACCCGACTGGCGGTCCGCCGATGAGCACCCAGCAGTCCGTCCTCTTCGACGCGCCGGGCCCGCGCGCCCGCCGTGTGATCATGATCGGCAACGTCGTCGGTGGGATCGTCGTGCTGGGCGTCGCCGCCCTCGTGCTCGTCGCGCTGGGCCGTAAGGGCCAGCTCGACGCCGACCTGTGGACCTCGCTGTTCACCGCCGACGCCTGGCAGTACTACTTTATCCCGGGCCTGCAGAACACGTTGCGCGCCGCGGGCTTCGCCATCGTCGGCGCGCTCGTGTTCGGGCTCGTGTTCGGCACCGGCCGCCTCTCCCAGCTGCGCGCGGTGCGCGTCGTGAGCGGCATCGTGGTCGAGTTCTTCCGCGCCGTGCCCGTGCTGCTCATGATGATCTTCTTCTACCTGCTGCTGGGCTTCAACAAGGTCGACGACGCACCGTTCCTCGCGGTCGTCTTCGCCCTCGTGCTCTACAACGGGTCCGTCATCGCGGAGCTCGTGCGCTCGGGCGTCGGGAACCTCCCCAAGGGCCAGGGCGAGGCCGGCCTGGCGATCGGCCTCACGCCGAGCCAGACCCTGCGCTCGATCCAGCTCCCCCAGGCGCTCATCGCGATGCTGCCGGCCCTCGTGTCGCAGCTCGTCGTCGTCCTCAAGGACTCCGCGCTGGGGCAGATCATCACGTACAACGAGCTCCTGCGCGCCGCGCAGCTCTTCGGCGTCGGCAACGGGAACATCCTCCAGTCGCTCGTCCTGGCCGCGGTGATCTTCATCGTCATCAACTGGCTGCTCACGCTCGTCGCCCGCTGGCTCTCCCGCTTCCTCAGCGGTCGCACCGCGGGCGCGACGACGACCGGCCCGGGCATCGGCAACCCGACGGTCGTCGCGGGCGGGCCCGCCGAGGACGCCCCCGCGGAGGCCGCGGCACGCTGACCGAAGCAGGGCGCGGGTCGTCTCGTCGCGGCGACCCGCGCCTCCGTCGTGGCGGCTGCGCGCCCCGGGCTCAGTCGAGAGGCTCGCCCTCGGCGTCGAGCTCGCGCTGGACGATCTCGAACGCGAGCGACGGGCTGTAGCCCTTGCGCGCCAAGGCGCCCACGGCCCGACGGACCCGTACGTCGCGGTCGAGACCGCGCGTGCGCGCGAGGCGGGTGCGCGCGAGCGCGAGCGCCGCGTCCGCCTCGGAGTCGTCGTCGACCTGCTCGAGCGCCGCGGACCCGACGTCCGGGTCGATGCCACGACGGCGCAGCTCGGTCGAGATCGCGCGCCGCGAGAGGCCCCGCTCGGCGTGCCGGGTGCGGACGATCATCTCGGCGTACTGCGCGTCGTCGACGAGCCCGACCTCCTCGAAGCGGTCGAGGACCGGCAGCACGACGTGCTCCGGGTAGCCCTTGCGCGCGAGGGACTGCGCGAGCTCGGCGCGGCTCTTCGGCGCGGCCGTGAGGATGCGGAGCACGGTCTCGCGCGCCCGCTCGGTGAGGTCGGCGTCGCTGATCTCCCCCCGCTCCACGAGCTCGTGGAGGGACGGGCGCGGGCGCCGCCCGGCCGTGCGGCCGGTGCGACGCCCGTCGTCGTGCGGGACGGACGGCTCGCCGCCGTCGGGCCCGCTCCCCTGCTCGATCAGAACGGCGACTTCTTCCCCTTGGCGGCACCCGCCGTCGCCTTCGCGGCCGGAGCCGCGTCGGCGACGGTCACGCCCGCGGCCGGGTCGGCCGGCGCGTCGACCTTGGCGCCGACGCCGAGCTTCTCCTTGATCTTCTTCTCGAGCTCGTTGGCGAGGTCCGGGTTGTCGCGCAGGAACGCGCGCGCGTTCTCCTTGCCCTGGCCGAGCTGGTCGCCGCCGTACGTGAACCACGACCCGGACTTGCGCACGAACCCGTGCTCCACGCCCATGTCGATGAGGCCGCCCTCGCGCGAGATGCCGACGCCGTAGAGGATGTCGAACTCGGCCTGCTTGAACGGCGGGGCCATCTTGTTCTTGACGACCTTGACGCGCGTGCGGTTGCCGACCGCGTCGGTGCCCTCCTTGAGGGTCTCGATGCGGCGGATGTCGAGGCGGACGGACGCGTAGAACTTCAGCGCCTTGCCACCGGTCGTCGTCTCGGGCGAGCCGAAGAACACGCCGATCTTCTCGCGGAGCTGGTTGATGAAGATCGCCGTGGTGCCGGACGCGTTGAGCGCACCGGTGATCTTGCGCAGCGCCTGCGACATGAGGCGGGCCTGGAGGCCGACGTGGCTGTCGCCCATCTCGCCCTCGATCTCGGCCTTCGGCACGAGGGCCGCGACCGAGTCGATGACGATGATGTCGAGCGCGCCCGAGCGGATGAGCATGTCCGCGATCTCGAGCGCCTGCTCGCCGGTGTCCGGCTGCGAGACCAGGAGCGCGTCGGTGTCGACGCCCAGCTTCTTGGCGTACTCCGGGTCGAGCGCGTGCTCGGCGTCGATGAACGCCGCGATGCCGCCCGCACGCTGCGCGCTCGCGACCGCGTGCAGCGCGACCGTCGTCTTGCCGGAGGACTCCGGGCCGTACACCTCGATCACGCGGCCGCGGGGCAGCCCGCCGATGCCGAGCGCGACGTCGAGCGCGATGGACCCCGTGGGGATCACGTCGACCGGCGCGCGGCCCTCCTCGCCGAGGCGCATGACGGAGCCCTTGCCGAAGCTCCGGTCGATCTGGGCGAGGGCTGCCTCGAGCGCCTTCTCGCGGTCTGCGGGTGCGGGCATGTCAGTCCACCTTCGGTTCGACGTCCATAGTTCGTTGTGGCCCGACGTTACGGGCAGCCACCGACACGCGGCGCCGGCGACCCTCGAGCCTGGGGATCGTCGTGCCGGACCGGCGTCCTGGGCCCGCCGGAGCGTGCCCTGTGCACAACTCTAGCCGAACACCTGTTCGACCCGGCGACCCCGGGCCCGGCGTGTCACGCGCCGGCGGCTCACGCTGCGACGTCGGACGACCACGCCTCGCCCGGCCGCAGGACCACCACGCGTGTGCGGGGCGCCGCGCGCTGGCACGCCGCCTCGAACGCCGCGCCCGCGTGGTCCATCCACCCGCGCGGCAGGTGCCGGCCGCCCGGCGCGTGGAGCGTGCCCCAGTGGACCGGGATCGCGACGCGCACGCCGACCTCGGCGCACACGCGCGCCGCCTGCGCGGGCCCGAGGTGCCCGCCCGACAGCCGCGGCCCCCAGCCGCCGACGGGCACGAGCGCGACGTCGACCGGCCCGTCCGCGAGCGCCGGGAGGTGGACCATGTCCGCGTGGTGCTCCGTGTCGCCCACCGCCCACACGCGCACGCCGCCCGGCCCGGTCGCGCGCACGAGGTGCCCGTTCGCCGCGTTGGGCCGGTGCGGCATCGGCCGGTGCCCGTGCACGGCCCGCACGAGGCGCACCTCGACCCCGGCGTCCGCCGGGCCGACGCCGTGCCACGCGCCGCCGAGGAGCCCGACGCCACGCAGTCCCTTGGCGCGCAGCCACCGGGCGTTCGCGGGCGCGGTGAGGACCGGGACGTCGCCGAGGAGCCGCAGCGACCGCAGCTCGGCGTGGTCGTGGTGCAGGTGGGACAGGAGCACGGCGTCGGCACCCTCCCACTCGCCCGCGTCCGGCCGGTCGCCGCGCCGTCGCAGGACGCCCGCGTGGCGCTGCAGGAGCGGGTCGGTGACGAGCCGCACGGGCGGGGTGCCCGCGCGCCCGGTGCCCACGTCGAGGACGACGCTCGCGTGGCCCAGCCACGTCACGCGGACGCTCACGGCGCGCCGTCCCGCCGTGCGGGGCCGCGCGCGGGCGCGGGCTCGCGCAGGCCGAGGTCGCGCAGCCACGCGACGAGCCGGCGGTGCACGGCCTCCGCCCCGACGAGGACGCGCTCGCCGTCGACGACCTCGAGCTCGTCGTCGGGCAGCGCGAGGTGGGCCGGCCAGAGCAGGACGGCCTCGTTCTGCGCTCCGCCGAGCCCCCCGTGCGAGCCGACCAGCCCCTCGAACGCGTGCACCATCCCGACCTCGTCGACGCGCGAGACGAGCACGAGGTCGCCCGCGTCCTCGAGCCCCGCGACGCGCTCGAGGTCGGCAGCCGCGCGCGAGCCGTACGCGGCGAGCGGGTCCTCCCCCACGACCTCGCCCGTCCGCAGGTCGCGCGAGCCCGTGCGCCCGTGCGCGCGCACGCGGCCGTCCGCCCCGCGCTCGACGACGACGCCGACGGCCGGGTGCGCGACGAGCCCGGGCAGGAGCGAGGGCCAGCGCGCGCGCACCTCGTCGCCCGTGAGCCGGCGCGGCTCGCGGGGGAACCACACCATCCCGAGGTTGCCGGAGCCGACGACCGCGACCTCGGGCAGCTCCGGCGCGGTCGCGGCGGCGTCGGCGCGCCGCTCCGACCGGTCGGGTCCCACGAGCATGCGCCCGGCGCCCGGCGCGTCGTCGCCCGCGTGGCGCAGCGCGTGCAGGGCCGTGTTGGTGGGGCCCCACGCCTCGCTGTCGGGGGCGGTGGCCCGACGCCGCCCCTCGCCGGCGGGCGCGCGGTCGAGCGCCATGAGCCGCCGGACCTCGTCGAGGAACGACCGTCCGGCGACCTGCTCGAACGTCGGGCCGAGCGACTGCCCGTGGTCGGAGAGCACGACGACCTCGTAGCGGCGCGGCGCGACCGCCGCGACCTGCTCCCAGAGACCGACGACGCCGTCCAGACCCTCGAGCGCACGCAGCGACTCGGGGCGCAGCGGACCCGCGTGGTGGGCGATCTCGTCGTAGTCGACGAGGTCGACGCACACGACGGGCGCGCCGCGCACGAGCTGCTCCGCGACGAGCGTGGTGTTGAGGTCGCGCAGGACGACGTTCGTCACCGCCCGCAGCACCGGGTACCACCCGAGGCGCGAGACGCGCGGCTCGACGCCGCGCACGGCCTGCTGCCAGCCCTGGTACAGCTCCTTGAGCAGCTCGCCGAGCGCGACGACCACGGCGCGCACGAGCACGAACGGGCTCGCGAAGAAGTGCACGAACATCTGCCCCGGGCCCAGGCCCGCGCTCGCGCGGCTCATGACGAGCAGGCTCGTCGCGGCGTCGCCCGAGAACATCGTCGAGACGGCGACCCCGCCGCCCGCGAGGAGTCCCGCGCCGTCGCTCGTGCGCGCCTCGACCGCCGCGGCGTCGGCGGGCCGGTTCGTCACGACGAGCCGACCGAGCGCGCGCGACCACCACCGGAACGCCGGCACGTGCTCGGTCGAGCCGTGCAGGAGCCCGATCGTCGAGGCGGGCGTCGTCGCGGGCACGCGGGCCCACCACGTCGTCAGGTGGTGGCTGCCGCTGCCGAGCCAGCGCGCGAGCGTCGGGACGAGCCCAGCCTGGAGCGCGTAGTCGAGCGTGGGCCGGGCGACGCCGTCGAGCATGACGACGAGCAGGCCCGCGGGCCGCCCGGCGTCGTCGGCGCCGTCCCGGGCCGGGCGCGGCACCCCGGCGTGGCGTCGCGCGCGGCGCAGCAGGTCGCCCAGCACGTACTCGTTGTCGCTCGCGCCCACGACCCAGCGCCCGAGCGCCATGAGCACCGCGGCCAGGACGAGCACGGCGAGGACGTCGAGCCACGAGCCGCTGCGGAAGCCCGGGAGGTACGTGAGCGCGGCCCACGCGACGACGAGCTGGGCCGCCATGCCCGAGACGAGCGCGCCGACCACGCCCGAGCGGTGCGCAAGGCGCCGCAGCACGGGCCGCAGCAGCACGTCGCCCACGCCGACCGCGAGCGCCGCGAGCACAAGGGACCACGGGTTCGTCACCTCGACGCCGGGCACGAGCCAGATCGCGAGGCCGAGGCCGAGCGTCGTCGAGACGAGCGACCAGGCCGCGCCGCGCACGTCGGCCGCGGTGACGCGCGCGGCACCGGCCCGGGCAGGAACGCTCATGCCGCCATCATCGCGGGGCCGGGCGGGTCGCGCTCCCCGGCCGACGCGGCGACGGGTACCGGGGCGCCGACAGGACGCGCCAGCGGTCCCCGCGGCGGAGGTGCGACGCGCTCAGCGGCGCGGCGGCGCCTGGCGGTGCTCGTCGCGGCCCCAGCGCCGCTCGTCGGGCACGTCGAGAGCGTCGCAGAGCGCGTGCCAGACGACGCGCGGCTCGACGCCGTCCTCGAGCGCCTGCGCCGCCGTGCGGTCGTCGAGGGCGGACAGCACCTGCTCGCGGACGTAGGCACGACCCAGGGACTCGCCGAACACCTCGTCGACCAGCTCGGAGAACTCGCGGTAGCGCACGGCACCAGCCTCCCACGCCCGGGCCGCGCCGCGGACCGCGGTCCGCCGCCCGTCCGGCGACGCCCGCGTCCAGACCCCTGTCACCGCGCGACGTGTGGGTGGGCACGACCACAATGGGCGGGTGACCGTCGACCCCCTCGCGCGCTTCGCCGCGCCCACGCGCGCCTGGTTCTCCGGCGCGTTCGACGCGCCGACCGCCGCGCAGGCGGGCGCGTGGGACGCCGTGGCGAGCGACCGGCACGCGCTCGTGGTCGCCCCGACGGGCTCGGGCAAGACGCTCGCGGCGTTCCTGTGGTCGCTCGACCAGATCATGAGCGCGCCGGCCGAGGGCACGCAGGTCGCGCGCGAGCACCGCTGCCGCGTCGTGTACGTGTCGCCGCTCAAGGCGCTCGCGGCGGACGTCGAGCGCAACCTGCGCTCGCCGCTCGCGGGCATCCGGCAGGCGGCGGTGCGTCTCGGCCAGGACGTGCCGGACGTCGTCGTCGGCACCCGGACCGGTGACACGCCGACGGGCGAGCGCCGCCGCCTCGCGACGCACCCCCCGGACATCCTCATCACGACGCCCGAGTCGCTGTTCCTCGTGCTCACGTCGCAGGCGCGCGCGGGGCTCGTGGGCGTCGAGACGGTCGTCGTCGACGAGATCCACGCCGTCGCGGGTACCAAGCGCGGCGCGCACCTCGCGGTGTCGCTCGAACGGCTCGACGCCCTGCTCGAGGCGAACGAGCGCCCGCCGGCGCAGCGCGTGGGCCTCTCCGCCACGGTCCGGCCCGTCGACGCCGTCGCGACGTTCCTCGGCGGACACCGCCCCGAGGCGGACGGCGGCCGCGAGGTCGTCGTCGTGCAGCCCCCGGCGAGCAAGCGCATCGAGGTCGACGTCGTGGTGCCCGTCCCGGACCTCACCGACCTCCAGACCGCCGCGCTCGTGCCCGACGCCGGGTCGCGCGACGGCGGGCTGCCGCCCCTGCCGCCGGGCGAGCGCGACCTCACCGGTCCGGCCACGTCGCGACCCACGGGCGCGCCCGAGGTCCGCCCCGCGCGCCCGTCCGTCTGGCCGCACGTCGAGGAGCGCGTCGTCGACCTCGTCGCGGACCACCGCTCGACGCTCGTCTTCACCAACTCCCGGCGCGGGGCCGAACGGCTCACCGCCCGCATGAACGAGGTGTGGGCCGAGCGCCAGGGCGAGGACGTGCTCGACCCGGGCACGGTCACCGCCGCGCAGGTCCAGGCGCAGTCCGGGGCGAGCTCGGGCGTGGAGCCGGTCATCGCGCGCGCCCACCACGGGTCGATGAGCCGCGCGGAGCGCACGCGCACGGAGACCGAGCTCAAGGACGGTCGCCTGCCCGCGGTCGTCGCGACGTCGAGCCTCGAGCTCGGCATCGACATGGGCGCGGTCGACCTCGTCGTCCAGGTGGGCGCGCCGCCCTCGGTCGCGTCGGGCCTGCAGCGCATCGGGCGCGCGGGGCACCAGGTGGGCGCGGTGTCGCACGGCGTCGTGTTCCCCACGCACCGCGGCGACCTCGTGCCGTCCGCGGTTGTGGCCGAGCGCATGCGCGGCGGGGGCATCGAGGAGCTGCACGTGCTCGCCAACCCGCTCGACGTGCTCGCGCAGCAGGTCGTGGCGATGGTCGCGGTCGACGAGTGGACGGTCGCCGAGCTCGCGACGGTCGTGCGGCGCAGCGCGCCCTACGCCCACCTCGGCGACGGGTCCCTGCACGCGGTGCTCGACATGCTCGCCGGACGCTACCCGAGCGAGGACTTCGGCGAGCTGCGCGCGCGCATCGTGTGGGACCGCGCCTCCGGCCGGCTCACGGGGCGCCCGGGGGCCCTGCGGCTCGCGGCGACGAGCGGCGGGACGATCCCCGACCGCGGCATGTACGGCGTCTTCCTCGCGACCGACGCGCCGACGGGCGGCGTCGCGGGCGACCCGGACACCGCCGGCGGCCGGGCGCCGCGCGGCGGCAAGCGCGTCGGCGAGCTCGACGAGGAGATGGTCTACGAGTCGCGCGTGGGCGACACGTTCACGCTCGGGTCGAGCACGTGGCGCATCGAGGACATCACGCCCGACCGCGTGCTCGTCACGCCCGCGCCGGGCATCCCCGGCCGCCTGCCGTTCTGGAAGGGCGACTCCCCCGGACGGCCCGCCGAGCTCGGTCGCGCGCTGGGCGGCTGGGTGCGCGAGACCGACGCGCTCGCCGCCACCGACCCGGAGGCGGCGGCCGACCGGCTGCGCGCCGCCGGCCTCGACGCGTGGGCGACCGACAACCTGCTCGCCTACCTGCGCGAGCAGCGCGAGGCGACGGGCCGGGTCCCCGACGACCGCACGGTCGTCGTCGAGCGGTTCCGCGACGAGCTCGGCGACTGGCGCGTCGTCGTGCACTCGCCGTACGGCGCGAAGGTGCACGCGCCGTGGGCGCTCGTGCTCGCCGCGCGGCTGCGCGAGCGGTACGGCGTCGACGCCGCGGCGATGCACGCCGACGACGGCATCGTCCTGCGGCTGCCCGACACCGGGGAGTCGTGGCTCGACCGCGCGTCCGACGGGGGCACCGGCGGGTCCGGGGCGGACGCGGCCGTCGTGCCCGTGGAGGACCTGCTGCTCGACCCGGACGAGGTGCTCGACGCGGTGCGCGACGAGCTCGGCGGGTCCGTGATGTTCGCGTCGCGGTTCCGCGAGGCCGCGGCGCGCGCGCTCCTGCTCCCCCGGCGCCGGCCCGACCGCCGCCAGCCGCTGTGGCAGCAGCGCCAGCGCTCGGCGCAGCTGCTGTCCGTCGCGTCGCAGTACCCGGAGTTCCCCATCGTGCTCGAGGCGGCGCGCGAGTGCCTCCAGGACGACTTCGACGTCGCGGCGCTCGTCGACCTCATGCGGGACCTCGCCGCCGGGCGCGTGCGCCTCGTCGAGGTCACCACGCCCACGCCCTCGCCCTTCGCGCAGTCGCTCCTGTTCGGCTACACCGCGCAGTTCCTCTACGACGGCGACGCTCCCCTCGCCGAGCGCCGCGCGGCGGCGCTCTCGCTCGACCCGACGCTCCTCGCCGAGCTCCTCGGCGGCGACGGCGTCGCGGCGCAGCTCGCCGACCTGCTCGACCCGGCGCAGATCGAGCGCACCGAGGCCGAGCTCGGCGCGCTCGCGCCCGAGCGCCAGGCCCGGCACGCGGAGGACCTGTGGGACGTCCTGCGCCGGCTCGGCCCGCTCACGGACGACGAGCTCGCGGCGCGCGCGCGCGAGGACGTGCGCGGCGACGTCGGCGACTGGCTGCGCGGGCTCGAGTCGGCGCGGCGCGTCATGCGCGTCCGGCTCGCGGGCGTCGCGCCCGAGCGCGCGCCGCAGTGGGCCGTGGTCGAGGACGCCGGACGGCTGCGCGACGCGCTCGGCGTCGCCCTGCCCGTCGGGATCCCCGAGGTGTTCACCGAGCCCGTGCCGGACCCGCTCGGCGACCTCGTGCGCCGGCACGCGCGCACGCACGGACCCTTCACCGCGCACGACGTCGCGACCCGGCTCGGGCTCGGCGTCGCGGTCGTCACGCAGACGCTCGAACGGCTGGAGGCCGCGCGGGTCGTGGTGCGCGGGCGCCTGCGCCCCGAGTCGATCGGGGGCACCGGCGACGACTGGTGCGACGCGGAGGTGCTGCGCGTGCTGCGCCGCCGCTCGCTCGCGGCGCTGCGGGCCGAGGTCGAGCCCGTGCCCGCCGAGACGCTCGGCGTCTTCCTCCCCCGGTGGCAGGGGCTGGGCGCGCTGCGCGGCACGGACGGGCTCCTGCGCGTCGTGGAGCAGCTCTCGGGCGCGGCCGTGCCGGCGTCCGCCCTCGAGACCCTCGTGCTCCCGGCGCGCGTCACCGACTACACCCCGACGATGCTCGACGAGCTCACCACGACCGGCGAGGTCGTCTGGTGCGGCCACGCCCCGCTGCCCGGCTCGGGCGGCGGCGACGGACTGGTCAGTCTCCACCTCGCGGAGTGGGCGCCCCTCACGCTGCCCGACCCCGGCCCACCGCCCGAGAGCGGGCTGCACGCGACGCTCCTCGACCTCCTCGACGGGTCGGGCGGCTACTTCCTGCCCCGCCTCGCGGAGCGCGCGGGCGCCGACGTGGGACCGACCCTCGACGCGCTGTGGGACCTCGTGTGGTCGGGGCACGTGACGAACGACGGGCTCGGTTCGCTGCGCGCCCGGCTCGGCGCCACGGGCGGAGCGCACCGCGCACCGCGCGCGCCCGCCCGTCCCCGCCCGCTCGGCCGCGGGCGGTTCGCCGGGCTGCGGCCCCCGAGCTCACCCGAGACGACCCTGCGCGGCGGTGCCGGGAGGTGGTCGGCGCTGCCCCCGCGCGAGACGGACCCCACCCGCCGTGCGCACGCGCTCGCGCGCGTCCTGCTCGACCGGCACGGCGTGCTCACGCGCGCCGTCGCCCCCGCCGAGGGCGTGGCCGGCTCGTTCCGGGCCGTGTACCGCGTGCTCAGCGAGCTCGAGGCGACCGGCGCGGCGCGGCGCGGGTACTTCGTCGAGCACCTCGGCGGGTCGCAGTTCGCGCTCCCGGGCGCGGTCGACCAGCTCCGCACGGACGCGCAGGACCGCGAGCGCGCCCTCGAGGCCACCGGGCCGGCGGACGGGGCGTTCCGCGACCCCTTCCGCGCCGAGGACCACGCGGCCCGCAGCGGACCGCGGCCGGGCACGGTCCTGCTCGCGGCGACGGACCCCGCCAACCCCTACGGGGCGGCGCTGCCCTGGCCCACGCGCCCGGCCGCGGGCGACCCGGGTGCGCCCGGCGGCGAGCAGACCGGCACCGACGCCCCGCGGGGCCACCGCCCCGGACGCAAGGCGGGAGCCGTCGTCGTGCTGAGCGACGGCGACCTCGCTCTCTACGTCGAGCGTGGCGGGCGGTCCGTCCTGTCGTTCCTCGACGGCCCGCGGCTCGCGGAGGCCAGCGCCGAGCTCGTGCGCGCGGTCCGGGCGGGCCGGCTCGGAAAGGTCGTCGTGCAGCGGGTCGACGGCGTCGAGGCCCTCGCCGGCGCCGGGACAAGCGCCACCCCGGCCGACGCCGCGGTCCGGGCGCTCATGGACGCCGGCTTCCGCGCGACGCCGCGCGGGCTGCGGGCCGCATGACACGCACCGCCCGCGCCGCCGTCGCACGCCCGGAGGGCCGCAGCCGCCCGGACGGGAGTCGCCGTGCCCGAGGGTGACATCCTGCGGCTCGTCTCCGCGCGGCTCGACGAGGCCCTCGCCGGCCGCGTCCTCGTGCGCTCCGAGCTGCGCTGGCCGAGCGCCGCCGAGATCGATCTCACGGGCCGGACCGTGATCGACAACGTCGCGTACGGCAAGCACCTCTTCACGCGCTTCGACGACGGCTGGTCCCTCCACACGCACCTGCGCATGGAGGGGTCGTGGCGCGTCGCGCGCACCGGCACGCGCGTCGCGCGGGGGGTGGAGCCGAACGTCCGCGTGGTGCTCGCGAACGAGTGGTGGACGGCGGTCGGCAACCGCATCGGGATGCTGCACGTGCTCCGCACGCCCGACGAGCGCCTCGTCGTGGGACCGCTCGGCCCGGACGTGCTCGGCGACGACTTCCCTGAGGCGGGGCTCGCGGAGGCCGTGGCACGCATGCGGGCCGACGACGCGGCAGGCGGGAGCGGTCCGCGGCACCGGCCCGGGCGCGAGGCGACCGGCGTGCCCGTCGCGGAGGCCCTGCTCGACCAGCACCTCGTCGCGGGCATCGGGACCATCTACACCGCGGAGTCGCTGTTCGCGGAGCGGCTCTACCCCTGGACCGCGGTCCGCGACGTCGAGGACCTCGAGGGCCTGCTCCTCACGGCGCGCCGGCTCATGCAGCGGACCGTGCGGCACGGGTTCGACCCGCGCGCCGGGGTCGTGCGGCTCGTGCACGGGCGCACACGAAAGGCGTGCCACGTGTGTGGCACGCCTATCGCCGAGGGCACGGCGAACGAGCCGCCGTACGACCGACCGATCTTCTGGTGTCCCTCGTGCCAGTCGCCGCCCGGGGGCCGGTGACGGCGGGCGTCGCTGCCTCGCCACCTGCCCCGGGTCGGCCCCGGTGCCCGACCGTCAGCCGACGGGCTGCAGGTCCTCGCGCCGTGCCGAGCCGTCGGGGATCTGCCGCCCGAGCACGGCCGTCGCGAAGTCGGCCGGGATGGTGTCCGGGATGAGCAGACCCTCGGCGACGGCGACCCGGTCGCTGACCTCGCGGAGCACCAACGACATCGGGATGTCGAGCGCCTCGCAGATCGAGCCGAGGAGCTCCGACGACGCTTCCTTCTGGCCGCGCTCGACCTCGCTGAGGTAGCCCAGCGAGACCCGTGCGGCGGAGGACACCTCTCGCAGGGTGCGCCCCTGTCGCTGGCGAGCGTCTCGCAGCACGTCTCCGATCTCACGTCGAAGAACAATCATCTGGCGACCCCCTTCCGTGTCCCGTGCGCTCCCCGGGGCCGGGGAGGCCCCCACCTGGGTGCGCGAACTGCTCGTACCGGTCTTCCTGTTCACTGCCCCGCGTGACGGGGTCGTCCTACCGTACCCCGACCGCGGCCCGCTCACGTCTCCTGCACGACGTGCCGGACGCGCCGCGGGGGCGTTGTCCGGGCGTCCCACCGGTCGGGTGGCGGTCCTGTTGGCGATCACGTGCTGTGCAACGTCCCGACGTGGGGCGTTGTTCCCGCGCGCGGAGCCGCCCCAAGCCCCCGCGCCACGTTCACGACCTCTCCACGAGCGGCCGCGACGGCCGCGTCGACGGCGCCCGGGCGGACCCGCGAATCACCCGCCGTTTTCACCCGTGCCGGCGCCCACGGCAGGCTCGGCGCCGACGACCGCCCGCGCGAGCGCGAGCGCCGCGGCGACCGTTCCCGCGCGCACCGCCGCGCGGTCCCCCGGGACGTGCAGGTGCCGCACCTCCGCCCCGCGGGGACCGCTCACGGCGACGTAGACCGTGCCGGGCGGCTGCCCGTCCTGCGGGTCGGGTCCCGCGACCCCGGTCGTCGCGACGCCGACGTCCGCGCCGAGCACCGCGCGCACGCGCTCCGCCATCTGGCGGGCGACCTCCGGGTGGACGGCCCCGTGCGCGGCGAGCAGGCCCGCGTCGACCCCGAGCACCGACTCCTTGACGTCCGTCGCGTACGCGACGACCGCGCCGCGGAGCACGCGCGACGCCCCCGGCACGTCGACGACCGTCGCCGAGAGCAGGCCCCCGGTGAGCGACTCGGCCGTCGCGAGCGACCACCCGCGGGCCTCGAGGTCGCGCAGCAGGGCGGCGGCCTCGCCCGGTCCGGGCGTCCCCGCGGCGCCGGTCACGACGCCGACGCGCCGTCCGCGCCCGCGCCGGGCTCGACGAGCCGCGCGGCGCGGATCGCGTCGCGGCGCAGCCGCCACCCCTGGTAGGCGTACTCCAGGCCGGTCACGACCGTCACGAGGATCGCCGCCGCGAGCACGACCCAGGCCACGACCGCGACCCAGACGGGCAGGTGCGCGAGCGGCAGGAGGAACAGGGTGATGGCGACGGTCTGGAGCACCGTCTTGAGCTTGCCGCCGCGCGACGCGGGCATGACCGCGTACTTGAGGACCGCGAAGCGCAGGAGCGTCACGCCGAGCTCGCGTGCGAGCACGACCACCGGGACCCACCAGGGCAGCTCGCCCAGCGGCCACGCGAGCAGCACGAGCGCCGTGCCGACGAGGAGCTTGTCCGCGATCGGGTCGAGCAGCTTGCCGAGGTCCGTGACGAGGTCGTAGCGCCGCGCGAGGTACCCGTCGAGACGGTCCGACGTCGCGGCGACGACGAAGATCCCCGTGGCCACGAGGCGCCACGTGACGGACTCGCCGCCGTCGACGAGGAGCGCCCACGCGAAGAACGGGACGAGCAGGATCCGCGCCATGGTGACGAGGTTCGCGGAGTTCCACGGCGAGGGGACGGCGGTGACCACGTCACCAGCCTAGGGGGTCGGCGCGGGTGCGACGGCCGCCGTCCACCGCGCGCGGGCGCTCAGCGCCAGCCGGACTCGACGTCCGCGCCGTCGTGGTAGTCCGTCGCGACCGGCGGCATGTGGCCGTCCGTGCCCTCGCCGTAGTCGTGCCCGCCGCCCGCCGGCGCGGGCGCCGCCGCGGCGTCCGCCTGGCCGTCGAACACCTCCTGCGCCGGCTCCCCGCGGATCAGCGCGAGCGCCGAGGGCAGCTCCTCGGGCGTCACGAGCACCTCGCGCGCCTTGGAGCCCTCGGACGGCCCGACGATCTCGCGCGACTCCAGCAGGTCCATGAGACGCCCCGCCTTGGCGAACCCGACGCGCAGCTTGCGCTGGAGCATCGACGTCGAGCCGAACTGCGACGTCACGACGAGCTCCGCGGCCTGCAGCAGCAGGTCGAGGTCGTCGCCGATGTCCTCGTCGACCTGCTTCTTCACCGCGGCCTGCGTCACGTCCTCGCGGTACACGGGCTTGAGCTGCGCCTTGACGTGCTCGACGACCGCGTGCACCTCGGACTCCGACACCCACGCGCCCTGCACGCGCATCGGCTTCGCGGCGCCCATGGGCAGGAACAGCGCGTCGCCCTGGCCGATGAGCTTCTCGGCACCCGGCTGGTCGAGCACGACGCGCGAGTCGGCGAGGGACGACGTCGCGAACGCGAGGCGCGACGGCACGTTGGCCTTGATGAGGCCCGTGACGACGTCGACCGACGGGCGCTGCGTCGCGAGCACGAGGTGGATCCCGGCGGCGCGCGCGAGCTGCGTGATGCGCTGGATCGACGCCTCGACGTCGCGCGGGGCGACCATCATGAGGTCGGCGAGCTCGTCGACGACGACGAGCAGGTACGGGTACGTCGCGATCTTGCGCTCGGAGCCCGGCAGCGGCTTGACCTTGCCCGAGCGGACCGCGGCGTTGAAGTCGTCGATGTGCTTGAACCCGAACGCGGCGAGGTCGTCGTAGCGCGCGTCCATCTCGCGCACGACCCAGTCGAGCGCCTCGGCCGCCTTCTTCGGGTTCGTGATGATCGGCGTGATGAGGTGCGGGATGCCCTCGTAGATCGTCAGCTCGACGCGCTTGGGGTCGACGAGCACGAGGCGGACCTGCTCGGGCGTCGCGCGCATGAGGATCGACGTGATCATCGAGTTGATGAAGCTCGACTTGCCGGCGCCCGTCGCGCCCGCGACGAGGATGTGCGGCATCTTCGCGAGGTTCGCGACGACGTAGCCGCCCTCGACGTCCTTGCCGACGCCCATGACCATCGGGTGCTCGGTGCGGCGCGCGGCCGACGAGCGCAGCACGTCGCCGAGCACGACCGTCTCGCGGTCGGTGTTGGGGATCTCGATGCCGATCGCGGACTTGCCGGGGATCGGGGCGAGGATGCGCACGTCGGCGCTCGCGACCGCGTACGCGATGTTGTTCGACAGCGACGTGATCCGCTCGACCTTGACCTTGGGCCCGACCTCGACCTCGTAGCGCGTCACGGTCGGGCCGCGCGTGAAGCCCGTGACCTTCGCGTCGACCTCGAACTGCTCGAACGTCTGGGTCAGCGCCTCGACGACGCGGTCGTTGGCGGCCGAGCGCACCTTGTGCGGGGCCCCCTTGACGAGCGACTCCTCGCTCGGCAGGAGGTAGACCGTGTCGCCCTCGAGCATCGGCTGCACGCCCCGTGGCAGCGGCGCGCTCGGCGGGGGCGGCGGCACGCTGCCCGCGCCGTCGTCCGGCGCGGGCGCGACCGCGGCCATCGCCGCCGCCGCGGTGTCCTGCGCCGTGCCGCCGACGGCACCGACGACCTCGGTCGGCGCGGTCCCGGCGGCGGGCTCGTCCCGGCGGCGCCTGGCGCCCCGGCCGCGCGGGGCGGCGTCCTCCTCGTAGTCGAGGAACGCCGCGGTCTCGAACGCCTCGTCGCCCGAGAACCCGCCCTCGGGCTTCTCGATCTCGGCGGCCTCCGCGGCGCGCTGCGCCTTCGTGCGGCGCGGCTTGCGCGGGCGTCGGGCGGCCGGCGCGTCGGTGCCGTCGTGGCGCGAGACGCCCTCGGCGAGCGGGAGGCCGTCGGCGTCCACCTCCTCCGGGCGGTGGTTGCCGGTGAGCACGTCGTACAGGCCGCGCAGGCGGCTCGGGATGCGGTGCACCGGGGTCGCGGTGACGACGAGCAGACCGAAGAACCCGAGCAGCAGGAAGATCGGGACGGCGAACCAGGCCGTGAGCCCCGCCGTCACCGGGGTCGCGGCGAGGTAGCCGACGATGCCGCCCGCGTCCTGCACCGCTTCGAAGCCGTCGCGCGGGGCGGGCAGGTCCTCCGAGATGTGCACGAGCGAGCACACCGACACCACGATGAGCGTGAGCCCGATCGCGACGCGCGAGTTCGCCTGCGCGCGCTCGGGGTGGCGCATGATGCGCACGGCCAGCCACAGCAGCAGGACGGGCACCGCGACGCCCGCGAGCCCGAACGTGCCCGCGACGACCCCGTGCACGACCTTGCCGAACGTGCCCTGGATGCCCCACCACTCGCGCGCCGCGACGACGACCGCGAGGGCGATGAGGAAGAACGCGACGCCGTCGCGCCGGTGTGCCGGGTCCAGCTCTCTCGCTCCCTTTCCGATGGTGCGCACGAGTGCTCCCACGCCGTGCGCGGCGCCGAGCCAGACCGCCCGCACCGCGCGGACGGGCCACGGCGGCCCCGAGGCCGGGCGCCCGGCGGGACGGCGCCCGCTCGAGGAGGAGGACCGACCACGACCGGTGCCGGAGCGCGACGCGCCGCGGGCCGTGGACGAACCGCCGCGCGCCGCCGTGCGGGGCGCTGGCGTGCGGTTGCTCGCGGTCCGACGTGCCTGCGAGGACGTCCGGGTCGCCATAGTGGTCCTAACCTACCCGTGGGGGTCGGTGCGGACGCGGACCCTGCGGGCGCGTGTCCCTGCACGCCCGGCCCCGAGCCGCCCGACACCGAGCCACGATGGCTGCGGACCTCGACCCCGATCCACCCGACGACGGGAGACCCATGCACGACCCGGCGCAGCACGGAGCGCACGACCCGGCGCGACCCGGCCCGCCCGGCGCGCCGGCGGGGTCCGGCCCCGCCGGACCGCCGCGGTCGACGGCCGCCCCGGCCCGCGACCTCGTCGAGGTCGTCCCGGGGGTGTGGGTCGCGACGGCCGAGATCTGGACGACCACGTCGACGGTCGCCGTGGCGCCGGACGGCGAGGCGCTCGTCGTGGACCCGGCGGTGACGGTCGCCGAGGTCGAGGGGTTGGCCGCCGCGGTCGCGGAGCGCGGCTGGCGCGTGACCGCGGGCTTCGCGACGCACGCGCACTGGGACCACGTCCTGTGGTCGGCGTCGCTCGGCTGCGCACCCCGCTGGGCGACGGCGCGCGCCGCCGACGTCGTGCACCGGCGCCGTGCCGAGGCCCTCGCGTCCGCGGACGCGGCCGCGCCCGGTCACGACCCCGGGCTCGTGGGTGCGCTGTCCCCGCTCCCCCGCGGCGCGCGCCGGCTCCCCTGGCCGACCGGCGCCTCGACGGACCACGTCGCGGTGACCGTCGTCGAGCACGACGCGCACGCCCCGGGCCACGCGGCGCTCGTGGTCCGCACGGCGCACGGCAGCGCGCTCCTGGCGGGCGACATGCTCTCCGACACGGAGGTGCCGCTCGTCGACGCCGGCTCGCGCGACCCCGTCGGGGTGTACCGCGGCGCGCTCGACGCGCTCGGCCGCGTCGCACGCGACGTGGACGCGGTCGTCCCGGGCCACGGGCGCCCGGCCGTCGGCCGCACCGCGATCGACGAACGCCTCGCGGCGGACCGGTCCTACCTCGACGCGCTGGCGGCGGCCGCGGCGGGTCGGGTCGCGACGCCGGTCGACGACCCGCGCCTGACGGGCTACGTCGCGACGTGGCACGACGAGCAGCTCACGGCGCTGCGCGGGCGCTGACGCCGCGTGGACCCGCGGGCACGCCGCGGTGCAGGTGGCGCGCCGCGACGTGCAGCGCGTCGAGGTCGGAGCCGTGGACGCTCACCGTGCCACCCTCGGGGTCGAACCCGACGGCGTCACGCTCGACCGCCCGGCGGCCTCAGGCGAGGAACAGCCCGATCGCGAGCGTGACGACTCCGGCGGCCAGCACGGCGCCGCCGACGGGGAGCAGCACGACCGCCCGGTTGGGCGCCTCGCGCCCGGTGCCCGCCGCAGACAGGAAGAACCCGCCGGGCAGGAGGATCGCCGCGACGAGCACCCCGGTGCCGGCGAGCCAGCGCCAGAAGCCCGTGAGGTCGGTGGCCTCCGCGAGGAGGAGGCACACGAGGCCGAGGATCACGAGGACGCCCGCGTGGGCGTGCCCCGCGCGGAAGAACGAGGTCTGGAAGCCCGTCGCGGGCACGCGCCGGGTGACGACCCTGACGAGGAACGCCCCGCCGGACTCGATCCCGACGACGGTGAGGAGGACGATGCCCGCGGTGATGCGGGCGGCGTCGGTGAGCTCGAGCACAGGGGCCTCCGAGGGCGAGGGTGCGCGGCGCGCACTTGTTTACGAACACTGTTATAGAACACCGTTCGCAAACATCCGTCAAGGCCCGTAGACTCGGCGCGTGGCCCGCCCCCGACTGCACGACGACGCCCTGCGCGACCGCCTCCTCGACGTCGCGTCACGCGCCATCTCCGAGCACGGCGAGAGCGCCGTGACCGTCCGCGCGGTCGCGACCGCGGCGGGCACCAGCGCGTCGGCCGTGTACGCGCTCTTCGGCAGCCGCGACGACCTCGTCGCGGCCGTCTCGGCCGAGGGGTTCCGGCGGTTCGCCGCGCACCTCGAGGCCGTCCCCCGGACCGCCGATCCGGCGGCCGACCTCGCCGCGCTCGGGCGCGCGTACCGGGCGTTCGCGCTCGCCGACCCGCACTTCTACGCCGTGATGTTCGCGCGCGGCGTCCGGCCGGGCGCGGACCGCACGCGCGCGGTGGAGGAACGCACCTTCGGCGTCCTGCGCGACGCCGTCGCGCGCCTCGTGCCCGACGCGGACGCCGCGCAGGACGTCTCCCTGGGGCTGTGGGGGCTCGTGCACGGGCTCGTGTCACTCGAGCTCGCGGGCCTCGTCCCGGGCGACGACGCCGCACGCGCCGCGCACTACGCCGGCGCCCTCGGTGCCGTCGGGCCGGGGATCGTCGCCGCGCGCCAGGCGCGCTGACGCACCGATCACCGCGGACGCGGCGCGCCGCGTCGCGGCGCGCCGTCCGGCTCAGCCCCCGACGAGGCCGGGGTGACGCGTCACCGCTGCCCGTCGGCGCCGTACGTGCGCTGCGCAGCCGTCGTCTCGCGCACCGTGCGCACCCAGAAGACGAGGGCGAGGACGACCCCGACCGTCGCGGCGGTCTCCAGGACCGGCAGCAGCACGAACGTCTCGGCGGGGCCCGCCGTCGTCAGGGTCGTCAGCTGCGCGGCGAGGTTGGACGCGACCGAGAACGTCAGCCACCCCGCCCACCACCACCCGAGCCCGGGACGGGGGCGGGAGGTCGTCGCGGCGCGGACGTCGCGCACCACCTGGTAGGGGAACCACAGCGAGACGACGGGCACGAACCACGCGAGCCAGACCCACACGCGGCTGCGCGCGTGGCGCGCCCCGGGCGAGACGGCCTCCGCGAAGGTGCGGCTCTGCCACAGCCACACGCACGTCACCACGCCCGCCGCGACCTGGAACGGGAGGAGCAGGAAGGACGTGCCGTCGTACGCGGTCACGACGTCGACGCTCGCGGTGCCCTCTCGCGCAGCGCTCGCGAAGTCGCCCGCCGCCGCGAAGGACGTGAGCCAGACGATCGCCTGCACGGCCGTGACGAGGATCGCGAGGGCCACGGTCGCCGTCGCGAGACTGCCGGGGACCGGCGGGCGCGGCGCCCACCCGGACCACGACCCGGGCGCGCCGTACGCAGGAGGCGGGACGGGCGCGTACTGCCCGTACGCGGGCGCCGGCCGCCCGTGCACGGGAGCCGGGGTGTGCTGCCCGTAGGCGGGAGCCGGCTGCCCGTAGGCGGGAGCCGGGGCGTGCTGCCCGTACGCCGGGACGGGCGGGTGCGGCCCGGGGGCTGCGGGCGGTCCGGGCTGGTCGCCGGACGGTCGGGCGTGCGGCGGGACCCCGTACGGGTCGTGGGCGGTCACAGAGCCTCCTGGGCTGGTCGGGGCGGCCGCAGTCGTGCGCCCCCCCCCGCGCCGGGGCCCCGGGGGGGGGGGGGGGGTGGGGGGGGGGGGGGGGGGGGCCCGGGCGGGGGGGGGGGGGGGGGGCGCGGGGGGGGGGCCCCCCCCCGCCCGGGGGGG
>NZ_JAAFAN010000057.1:0-27256 GCF_010287905.1 Cellulosimicrobium composti | reverse complement strand
CTTCCACCACTGAGCCGGCACCCGCGGGGGGGGGGGGGGGGGGGCCCCCCCCCCCCCCCCGCGCCGGCCCCCCCCCCCCCCCCCCCCCCCCCCCCGGGGCCCCCGCCCCCCCCCCCCCCCCCCCCCCCCCGGGACCACCTGCTCGACGCGGCAGGAGCGCCCCCTCAGGCGAGGCGCTCGGCGAGGAAGCGGTAGTGCACCGCGGCCATGTGCGCGGCCTGGGCGTTGTTCGCGGCGCCGCCGTGGCCGCCCTCGATGTTCTCGTAGTACGTGACGTCCTTGCCCGCGGCGAGCATCGCCGCGGCGAGCTTGCGCGCGTGGCCGGGGTGGACGCGGTCGTCCTTGGTCGACGTCGTGAACAGCACGGGCGGGTAGTCGCGCTCGGGGTCGAACAGGTGGTACGGCGAGAACGTGCGGAGGAACTCCCACTGCTCGGGGTCGTCCGGGTCGCCGTACTCGGCGGCCCACGACGCGCCGGCGAGGAGCTTCGTGTAGCGGCGCATGTCGAGCAGCGGGACGCCGACGATCACGGCGCCGAAGAGCTCGGGGTACTGCGTGAGCATGTTCCCGGCGAGCAGGCCGCCGTTGGAGCGGCCCTCCATGCCCAGGTGCTCGGGCGTCGTGATCCCGCGGGCCACGAGGTCGCGCGCGACGGCGGCGAAGTCCTCGTAGGCGCGGTGGCGGTTCGCCCGGAGCGCGGCCTGGTGCCAGGCGGGGCCGTACTCGCCGCCGCCGCGGATGTTCGCGACGACGTAGACGCCGCCCTGCGCCAGCCAGGCCCGTCCGAGCGCGCCGGAGTAGGCGGGGGTGAGCGAGATCTCGAAGCCGCCGTACCCGTACAGCAGCGTCGGGGCGGCGCCCGTGCCCTCGACGAGGTCCGCCCGGCCGACGACGAAGTACGGCACGCGCGTGCCGTCGTCGGACGTGGCGAAGTGCTGCGCGACGGTCATGCCGTCGGCGTCGAAGAACGCGGGGTTGGACTTGACGACCTCGGGCGCGCCCGCCTCGCCGGGGTGGTCGCCGAGCGACACGAGCGAGAGCGTCGTGGGCGTCAGGTAGTCGGTCGTGACGAGCCAGAGGTCGTCGGAGTCGACGGGGTCGACCGCGCCGACGGCGACCGTCCCGAGCGCGGGCAGTCCGGGGAGCTCGGAGCGCACCCACGGCGCGTCCGCGGCGTCCTGCCCGGCGGGCGTCCCGTCGCCGGCGGTCGCGGGGGCGTCCGGCGGGGTGAGCACGTGCAGCCGGTTCTTCACGTCGTCCAGGACGTTGACCACGAGGTGGTGGCGCGTCCACGTGGCGCCCGCGAGCGACGTCGTCGCGCTCGGCTCGAAGAGCACGGTGAAGCCGCGGTCGCCCGTGAGGAAGTCGTCGAAGCGGGCCGCGAGGAGCGAGCCCGCGCGGTAGGTGGTGCCGCCGACGGTCCAGTCGTCGCGCAGCTCGACGAGCATCCACTCGCGGCGCACGCCGACCTCGGCCGAGTCCGGCACGTCGATCTTCGTCAGGCGCTGCTCGGGCGTCCCGGGGTTCTCGGCGAGGTAGAGCTCGTCGGAGTAGAAGGCCTTGGACCGGTGCACGAAGTCGCGCTCGAACCCGGGCGTGTGCGAGCGCCAGGCCGAGATGTACATGTCCTCGTCCGTGCCCTCGTAGACGGTCACGGCGTCCTCGAGCGGGGTGCCGCGCGTCCAGAGCTTGACGACGCGCGGGTAGCCGGAGGGCGTGAGCGTGCCCTCCCCGAAGTCGGTGAAGACGTACACGGTGTCGGCGTCGAGCCAGCCGAGCGAGCCCTTCGCCTCGGCGCGGAGGAAGCCGCCCTCCTCGGGCGCGACGAACCGCTTCTCGACGAGGTCGAACTCGCGCGTGACGTCGGCGTCGGAGCCGCCGGGGGAGAGCTCGACGAGCGCGTGGCGCCACGGCTCGCCCGCGGCGAGCTGCTCGGGCGTCGGGCGCAGGACGGTCGCGCCGTGCCAGACCCAGGACTCGCCCTCGGCGGCGGCGAGCGCGTCGAGGTCGAGCACGGTCTCCCACTCGGGCTCGTCCGTGCGGTAGGAGTCGAGCGTCGTGCGGCGCCAGACGCCGCGCTCGTGCTGCGCGTCGCGCCAGAAGTTGTAGTACCGGTCGCCGATCTTCGAGACCTCGGGGATCTTGGCGTCGGAGTCGAGCACCTCGCGGATCGCGCGCTCGGTCGCCGTGAACTCGTCGGCGGTCTCGAGCGTCGCGGCGACCTCGGCGTTGCGCGCCCGGACCCAGGCCAGGGCCTCGTCGCCGTCGACGTCCTCGAGCCACAGGTAGGGGTCGTGCGCCGCGGCGTGGTCGGCGGGGACGGCCTGGCCGGAGCTCTCGGGTGTGCGGGAGGGGCTCGTCGTCTGCTCGGCGGTCATGGTCACCCACCCTACGGCGACGGCGCGCGTGGTGGTGCGGAGGTCACGAGGGCGGCGGGACCTTGGGCCCGCACCGCGGCGGAGACCTTGTGGGGACCGGCATCTTGTGAAAGTCTTCACAAGTAGAGAGACCGCTGAAGGAGCCGGGGCAATCCGTCCCCGGCAGCACCCGCGGCCGACGCCCGCCCGGGCACCGGAGGGGACGCATGAGCGCGACGAGCGCCCGCACGACGACCGAGACCCGCACCGAGGACACCCGCACCACTCACGAGATCGACGTCCTCGTCGAGCGCGCCCGCAAGGCGCTCGAGCAGTTCATGAGCCTCACGCAGGAGGACGTCGACCGGATCGTCCTCAAGGCGTCCGTCGCCGGCCTGCACCAGCACGGCCACCTCGCGCAGATGGCCGTCGCCGAGACCGGGCGAGGCGTGTTCGAGGACAAGGCGACGAAGAACATCTTCGCGTGCGAGCACGTGCCCAACTCGATGGCGAACCTCAGGACCGTCGGCGTCATCGGTCGCGACGAGCTCACGGGCGTTGTCGAGATCGCCGAGCCCGTCGGCGTGGTGTGCGCCGTGACGCCGGTGACCAACCCGACGTCGACCACGATCTTCAAGTCGCTCATCGCGCTCAAGACGCGCAACCCCGTCGTGTTCGCGTTCCACCCGAGCGCGCAGCGCTCGTCGGTCGAGGCGGCCCGCATCGTGCGCGAGGCCGCGGTCGCGGCCGGCGCACCGGAGGACTGCATCCAGTGGGTCGAGCACCCGTCGATCGAGGCGACGAACACGCTCATGCACCACCCGGGCGTCGCGCTCATCCTCGCCACGGGCGGCAACGGCATGGTCCGCGCGGCCTACTCGGCCGGCAAGCCGGCGCTCGGCGTCGGCGCGGGCAACGTCCCCGCCTACGTCGAGAAGAGCGCCGACCTCGGCCGCGCGATCAACGACGTCGTGATGTCGAAGGCGTTCGACAACGGCATGGTGTGCGCGTCGGAGCAGGCGCTCATCCTCGACGACGTCGTCTACGACGACGCGATGCGGGAGCTGGCCCGCCTGCACGCCTACCGCGCGACCCCGGCCGAGAAGGCGATGCTCGAGCGCCTGATCTTCGGCGTCGAGGCGACGGGCGCGAACTGCGCCGGCGCCAGGCTCAACCCGCAGGTCGTGGGCAAGTCGCCCACCTGGATCGCGCGCGAGGCCGGCTTCGAGGTCCCCGACGACACGTCGATCATCCTCGCCGAGATCGACGACGTCGGCCCCCACGAGCCGCTGAGCCGCGAGAAGCTCACGCCCGTCCTCGCCGTCCTGCGCGCGCGCGACACCGAGCACGGCGTCCGGCTCGCGGAGCGCATGGTCGAGCTCGACGGCCTGGGGCACTCCGCCGCGATCCACACGGCGGACGAGGCGCTGGTCGAGGAGTACGGCTCGCGCGTCAAGGCGGTGCGCGTGCTCTGGAACAGCCCGACGTCGCTCGGCGGCATCGGCGACATCTACAACGCGCTGCTCCCGTCGCTCACGCTCGGCTGCGGCAGCTACGGCGCCAACTCGGTGTCGAACAACGTCTCGGCGGTCAACCTCATCAACGTCAAGCGGATCGGGCGGCGCAACAACAACATGCAGTGGTTCAAGGTGCCGGCCAAGACGTACTTCGAGCCCAACTCGATCCAGTACCTCGCGCAGATGCGCGACGTGCACCGCGTCACGATCGTCACCGACAAGGTCATGAGCCGCATCGGCGTCGTGGACCGCGTGCTCGACGTCCTCGCCCGCCGCGAGGAGAAGGTCGCGATCCAGGTCATCGACGCGGTCGAGCCCGAGCCGAGCGTCGGGACCGTGAACCGCGGCGCGGAGTCGATGCGCGACTTCGAGCCGGACACGATCATCGCGATCGGCGGCGGCTCGCCGATGGACGCCGCCAAGGTCATGTGGCTGCGGTACGAGCACCCGGAGATCGAGTTCGCCGACATGCGCGAGAAGTTCTTCGACGTGCGCAAGCGCGCGTACAAGTTCCCGGAGCTCGGGGGCAGGGCGAAGCTCGTGTGCATCCCGACGTCGTCGGGCACCGGCGCGGAGGTGACGCCGTTCGCGGTCATCACCGACCCGGAGACGGGCTTCAAGTACCCGCTCGCGGACTACGCGCTCACCCCGACCGTCGCCATCGTCGACCCGGTCCTCACGGACACCATGCCGGCGAAGCTCGCGGCCGACTCGGGCTTCGACGCCCTCACGCACGCGACCGAGGCGTTCGTCTCGGTCTACGCGAACGACTTCACCGACGGGCTGTGCCTGCAGGCGATCAAGATGGTCTTCGAGAACGTCGAGGACTCGGTCACGCAGGGCGCGGCGGCCCCGAAGGCCCGCGAGAAGATGCACAACGCGGCGACCATCGCGGGCATGGCGTTCGGCTCGGCGATGCTCGGCATCGTGCACGCCATGGCGCACACCGTGGGCTCGACCTTCCACCTCGTGCACGGGCGCACCAACGCGGTGCTCCTGCCGCACGTGATCCGCTACAACGGCCAGGTGCCCACGAAGCTCACGAGCTGGCCCAAGTACGAGCGCTACGTGGCCCCGGAGCGGTTCCAGGAGATCGCGAAGCACCTCGGCCTCCCGGCCTCCACCCCGGAGGAGGGCGTCGAGTCGTACGCGACGGCGGTCGAGGAGCTGCGGGCCAAGGTCGGCATCGAGCCGACGTTCGCCGCGCAGGGCGTCGACGAGCGGGCGTTCATGAGCCGTCTCGACGACCTCGCGCTGCGGTCGTTCGAGGACCAGTGCGCCCCCGCGAACCCGCGGATGCCGGTCCTGGAGGACATGCGCGACATCCTCGTCGCGGCCTACCGCGGCAGCAGCCGCGAGGTCGTGCGTGCCGAGCGCCTCGCGGCCCACGAGGGCGCGGGCGCGCAGGACGAGCGGGCGGTGACCCCGTCCGCCGGGAGCGTGGCGGCCGGCTGACCCTCCCGGTCCCACGAGAGCGGAGCCCGACGGCGCGAGTCCCCTCCCGCCGTCGGGCTCCGTCGCGTGACGGGAGCCGGCGGCGTGTGCTATCTATGAGTAGCAGCGTCCGCGGGCGCCCTCGCCGCGCGGGGGAGGGGGTCGTTCGAGAGCGGGAGTGATACCGATAAGTCTGTAGACCGAGGAGTAGCGCTGGGTGACGGTTGCACGCGTGCAAGGAGATCTGCAGCGCGCGCTGGGTGAGAACCTGCGGACCCTCCGGGTCCGCCGCGGGATGAGCCAGGAGGACTTCGCCGAGTTCCTCGGCGTCCACCGGACCTACATGGGCGGGGTCGAGCGCGGCGAACGCAACCTGACTCTCCGCTCCGTCGAGAAGCTCGCCGAGCGGCTCGACGTCGACCCCGTCTCGCTCCTCCGTCCACCGCCTTCGTAACGGCGCGGTCCGGCGTGTCGGACGCCCCCGGCATCATGGTCCCGTCGCCGGGGAGGTGATCGGCATGACGGACGTGCTCGACAGCACGACAGGGGGATCAGCAGTGTGGGCTTCGCCGCTCGGGAGGCCGTCCTGGCAGGTGGACGACTGCCCGCCGTGGTGCGTGGCCGTCCACGAGGAGGGCGACCACCCGCACGACCGCAAGCACCTCGGCCCGGAGCTCACGGTGCCCGCGACGACCCTCGCGCCGCACGCGTCCTCGGACGGCGTGCAGCGGGACGAGCGGTCGGCGTCGGAGCTCGTGGTGTCGCTCCACCGCCGGGACGGGTCCCACGACACCTGGGTCTACGTGGGCGACGGGTTCGACCAGCGCCTCGAGGTCCTGCTCGGAGACATGTGGCGCATCGTCGAGGCGTTCGGGCAGGCCGTGGAGGGCCTGCCCCCGGAGGCGTGAGCCGGGCTCAGTCGGCGCCGCCCGGCCGCACGACCCCGGCCTCGTAGGCGAGGATGACGAGCTGCACCCGGTTCGTCAGCCCGACCTTGGTGAGGAGCGACCGCACGTGGCTCTTCACGGTCGCCTCGGTGAGGTGCAGCTCTGCGCCGATCTCCCGGTTGGACAGGCCGCGCGCGACCGCGAGCAGCACCTCCCGCTCGCGCGGCGTCGCCGCGTCGAGCCCCGCCGGCGCGTCGCCCGTCGCGGCGTCGGCGCCCGGGAGCGGAGCGTGCCGGGCGAGCTCGACGTACGTCGAGATGATCCGACCGGTGACCGCCGGGTCGAGCAGCGAGTCGCCCGCGCGGACGCGGTGCACGGCGTCGACGAGGGTCTGCGGGTCCGCGTCCTTGAGGAGGAACCCCGCGGCCCCGGCGCGCAGCGCGCCGTACACGTACTCGTCGTCGTCGAACGTCGTGAGCACGAGGGTGCGCACGTCCGCGAGGTCGGGATCCGCGACGATGCGCGCGGTCGCCTCGATGCCGTCGAGCCGCGGCATCCGGACGTCCATGAGCACGACGTCGGGGCGCAGGGCTCGCGCCATGGCGACGGCCGTCTCCCCGTCCCCGGCCTCGCCGACCACGGTGACGTCCGGCTCGTTGTCGAGGATCATCCGCAGGCCGAGCCGGATCGTCGCCTGGTCGTCCACGACGACGACGCGGACCGGGGAGAGCGCGGCGCCGGCCCCGTCGGCGCCCGGTGCGGGGGCGGTCACGCGGCCTCCCGGGGGATGCGTGCCTCGACGGTCCAGCCGCCGCGCCCGTCCGGCCCGGCGGAGAGCTCGCCCCCGGCGGCGAGCGCGCGCTCGCGCATCGAGGTCAGCCCGTGGCCCCGGCGGCCGTCGGTGCTCGGCAGGGGAGGGCCCGCGTCGTGGACGCGCAGGCGCAGGTCGGGCGCGTCGTCGGTCAGCGTCACGGTGACGTCGCGGGCGAGCGAGTGCAGCAGCACGTTCGTCAGGGCCTCCTGGGCGATGCGGACGACGGCGAGGCCGGTCTCGGCGCTCGTCGTCGGCCAGGGGTGGGGGAGCGTGAGTGCGACGTCGCGGCCCGCGTCGCGCAGGCGGCGCGCGGCCGCGCGGAGCTCGTCGGGGGTGCGGGTGCCGTCGGGCGTCGGGGCGAGGGCGGCGGTCCCGCCGTCGGCCTCGGTGTCGCGCCGCAGCACCTGGACGACCGAGCGCATCGCGGTGAGCGCCTGCTTGCCCTCGTCGGAGATCCAGCGCACGGCCTCGGCGGGGGCGTCGGGCCGGTTCGCCGCGACGCGGTCCGCGGCCTGCGCCCGCACGACGATCGCGGACATGTGGTGCGCGACGACGTCGTGCAGCTCGCGCGCGATGCGCGTGCGCTCCGCGAGCACGGCACGCTCGGCGAGCTCGGCCTGGAGGGCCTGGAGCTCCGCGTTGCGCGCGCGCAGGCGCTCCGACGTGAGCGCGAGGCGCCGGAAGAAGTACCCGGCCGCGACGGCGCCCAGCGCGAGCGCGAGCGCGACGAGCACGTCGGACGGCGACCGGCCGAGCCACAGCGGCGAGGGGGGCTGCAGGGGGAGCGCGAGGTGCGGACGCTCCCAGAGCTGCAGCGCGAACGCCGAGAGGCCGCTCGCGAGCGCCGCGAGCGGCCACGGCACGGCGCCCGAGCGCGTCGCGGCGAAGCCCGCCACGAGGAGCGGGATCAGCTCGAACGGCGTCTGCATGGTCCACGGCAGGGCGAGCGGGTAGAGCATCGCCGTCGTCCAGAACAGCGGGCCCGGCACCACGCGGCGCAGCGCGAGGGTGAGCACGATCCACAGGCCCGCCACGCGGTACGACTCCGGGTTCCGGGGGTACCAGTAGTCGCCGCTCTCCATCACGGTGATGACGGTGAACCACACGGCGCCCGCGGCGAGCGCGACCGCGAGGTCCTGCGCCCAGACGGGCAGGCGGGTGAGCTGTGGCACGCGTCCACGGTAGCCGCGCGCCGGTCGCCGCGGGACAGCCCGGGGTGGCAGGCCGGTCCGGGCGCGGCTCCGCCCCAGGGCTGAGCCGCGTCGGGCCGCGGGCTGACGGCGCGCGCCCGCGTGCGCCGGACGGCGGGGGTGCACGGGTCGCCGAGGGGTCGATGTGGCGGGGCGGGCGACCGGGCGAGCCTCGGTGCATGACCACGACACGAGTCCGTCCCGCCCGTCCCGACCTCCCCGCGCGCCACGTCCCGAGCCGCCGTCCCCGCCCGCGCCGGCGCTCCGCGGGCACCGTCGTGGCGGTGGTCGCCGTCGCCGCGGCGCTCGGGTGGGCGGCCACGGGAGCGCTCGACGCGGTGCGCGGGTCCGACCGCGGGGACGCGCCCCTCGCCGCGGCGACACCGAGCCCACCGGCCGCGACGGGCCTCGACCCCGAGCTCGAGCGCCGGTTCGACGCCGCGCGCGCCGCCGCCGACGCGGACGGCGTCGAGCTCAGCCTCACGTCCGGGTGGCGCACCGCCACGGAGCAGCAGCGGCTCGTCGACGCCGCGCTCGAGCGCTACGGGTCGGCGCAGGAGGCGCACCGGTGGGTGCTGCCGCCCGAGACGTCGGAGCACGTGGCGGGCCTCGCGATCGACGTGGGCCCGACGGACGGTGCGCTGTGGCTCGAGCAGCACGGCGCCGAGTTCGGCCTGTGCCGCACGTACGCGAACGAGCTGTGGCACTTCGAGGCCGCGACGGAGCCGGGCGGGACGTGCCCGCCGATGCACGACGACGCGTCCCACGGGTGGGGTTGAGCGCCCGGGCGGCGCAGCGCGGCGGGGGCGGCGGATGTCGGCGGTCCGCGCGATGATGTGCGGGTGAGCGAGAGCATCCCGACGTCCGCACCGACCACCCCGACCGCGACGGACCCGGACGCCCCCGCGGCGACGTCCGCCGCCGAGCTCGACGAGGCGGGTGCGCAGCGCCGCTGGTCCGAGCTCGTCGCGCAGATCGAGGCCGACCAGCGCGCGTACTACGAGGAGGACCAGCCGGTCTCCTCGGACGCCGAGTACGACGCGCGGATGCACGAGCTCCAGGCGCTCGAGGCCGCGCACCCCGCGCTCCAGACGCCCGAGTCGCCCACGCAGCGCGTCGGCGGGCGTGCGGCCGCGGGCTTCGCGACCGTCCAGCACCTCGAGCCGATGCTCTCGCTCGACAACGCGTTCTCCGCCGAGGACCTCGCGGCCTGGGCCGCGCGCGTGCACCGCGACCTCGGGGTGGGCGACGACGCGGCCGTGGACTACCTGTGCGAGGTGAAGATCGACGGCCTCGCGATCGCGCTGCTCTACGAGAAGGGCCGGCTCGTGCGCGCCGCCACGCGCGGCGACGGCCGCACCGGCGAGGACGTGTCCGCGAACGTGCGCACCATCGCCGGCATCCCGCAGCGCCTCGGGGGCGACCCGGCGACGCACCCGGACGTCATCGAGATCCGCGGCGAGGTCTTCATGGGCGTCGCCGACTTCGCGGCCCTCAACGAGAAGCTCGTCGCCGCGGGCCAGGCCCCCTACGCCAACCCGCGCAACACCGCGGCCGGCTCGCTGCGGCAGAAGGACCCGGCGGTCACGGCGAGCCGCAACCTGCGCATGTACGCGCACGGCGTCGGCGCGCTCCAGTGGGAGGCCGGCGAGCACGCCGAGCTCGCGCGCCAGTCCGACGCGTACGCGCTGTTCGAGCAGTGGGGCGTGCCCGTCTCGCCGCACAACCGCGTGGTGCACGGCCTCGACGAGGTCATGGACCGCATCGCGTACTTCGGGGAGCACCGCCACGACATCGAGCACGAGCTCGACGGCATCGTCGTCAAGGTCGACGAGCTCGCGCTCCAGCGCCGTCTCGGCGCCACGAGCCGCGCGCCCCGGTGGGCCATCGCCTACAAGTACCCGCCCGAGGAGGTCAACACGCGCCTGCTCGCCATCCAGGTCGGCGTCGGGCGCACGGGGCGCGCGACGCCGTACGCCGTCATGGAGCCGGTCAAGGTCGCGGGCAGCACCGTGCGCCAGGCGACCCTCCACAACCAGGACGTGGTCCGTGCCAAGGGCGTGCGCATCGGCGACATGGTCGTGCTGCGCAAGGCGGGGGACGTCATCCCGGAGATCCTCGGCCCGGTCGCGGCGCTCGCGGACGACGGCTACCCGCGCGAGGACTTCGTCATGCCGGCGAACTGCCCGGAGTGCGGCACGCCGCTGCGGCCCATGAAGGAGGGCGACGTCGACCTGCGCTGCCCCAACGCCGAGTCGTGCCCGGCCCAGGTGCGCGGGCGCGTCGAGCACATCGGCTCGCGCGGCGGGCTCGACATCGAGGTGCTGGGCGAGGTCACCGCGGCGGCGCTCACGCAGCCGCTCGAACCCGCCGAGCCCCCGCTGCGCACGGAGGCGGGGCTGTTCGACCTCAGCGTCGAGCAGCTCGTGCCGATCCGCGTCGTGGTGCGCGACGCGGAGACCGGGCTGCCGCGCGAGTACGACGGCACGGGCGAGCCGGCCGAGATCACGATGCCCGACGGCTCGACCGCGACCGTCAAGTCCGTGTGGCCGTTCCGGAAGAAGCGCAAGCTCTCCAAGGCCGCGGAGCGGGCGGCGATCGAGGCGGGCGAGCCGCTCTTCGAGGCGTCGACGAACGCGACGAAGCTCGTCGAGGAGCTCGAGCTCGCGAAGACGAAGGACCTGTGGCGCATCCTCGTGAGCCTCAACATCCGGCACGTCGGCCCGGTCGCCGCGCGCGCCCTCGCCGACTGGTTCGGGTCGCTCGACGCGATCCGCGCGGCGTCGCGCGACGAGCTCGCCGCGGTCGAGGGCGTGGGCCCCGTGATCGCCGACCAGGTCGTCGAGTGGTTCACGGTCGACTGGCACGTCGAGATCGTCGAGCGCTGGCGTGCGGCGGGCGTGCGGTTCGAGATCCCCGGCCATCCCGGTCCCGGTGCCCGGCAGGAGCCGACGGGCCCGCTCGCCGGCCTGACGGTCGTCGTCACCGGCTCGCTCGAGGGCTTCAGCCGCGACGGCGCGAAGGAGGCCGTCATCGCCGCGGGCGGCAAGGCGTCGGGGTCGGTGTCGAAGAAGACGGACTACGTCGTCGTGGGCGCGAACGCGGGCTCGAAGGAGACGAAGGCGCGCGACCTCGGCCTGCCGATCCTCGACGAGGAGGGTTTCGTCGCGCTCCTCGCCGGCGGCCCCGAGGCCGTGGCCGACCGCGTGGGCGGCGACGGGACGGACGCCGACCCGGACCCCGAGGCCTGAGGCGCACCTGCCGCCTCAGGTCGCGACGGGGCGCCGGGCCACGACCTCGCGCAGGCGCGCGACGTCGTCGGGCGGGACCGGGAGCGACGGGCCGCGCGGGGGAGCGGTCGGCACGCCGAGCAGGGTCGCGAGCGCGTGGAGCCCGCTCACCGGACGGATCCCGGCGAGCACCCCGGTGAGGTCGTGCAGCCACGCCCGCAGGTCCGGGTCGGGCTCCGCGCCCGCGGCCCGGGCGTGGCGGAGCGCCACGTAGTCGGCGGGGACGAGGGCCGCGAGGCCGGTGTGCCAGGCGTCCGCCGCCTCGGCACCGTCGACGATCGCGGCGTCGCCGCTCAGCCCGACGCTCACCCCGAGACCGGCGGTCGCCGCCCGCAGCGCGGCGACCCGGCCGGTCGGCCGCGCGGGCGTCGACGCCGGGTCCTTGACGGCCGTCACGGTCGTCGTGCGCGCGAGCCGCGCGAGCGCGTCGGGCGTGAGGTCGTATGCGGTCTGCACGCTCCGGTTGTAGAAGCACACGGGCAGGTCGACGGCGGCGGCGACGGCCTCGAACAGGGCGACGACCTCCCGCTCGTCGAGCGGCAGGTACGAGAAGGGCGCGAGCACGAGACCGTCCGCGCCGCCGTCGCGCGCGGCGCGGGCGCGGGCGAGCACCTCGCGCGTGGAGGACCCGCTCACCGCGACGTGCACGGGCACCGGTGCGGCGCCGTCGGGGGAGTGCGCGGCCCGCGCGGCACCGACCGCTCCACGGACCACGGCGTCGCGCTCGTCGGCGTCGAACGTCACCCCGGCGCCGGAGGACGCGAGCACCACGACGCCGTCGACGCCCGCGTCGACGGCACCGCGGACCAGGTGGCCGAGCGTGTCGAGGTCGGGCGCGCCGTCGGGGGCGAGCGGCGTGATCGGGTAGGCGAGGAGGCCGTGGAACGAGGTCACGCGCCGAGTCCAGGGAACCCGGCGCGCGGCGGGACGGGCGTCAGCGGCTCGCCCAGAGGATGCCGCGCTCGACGATCGTGCGGACGGGCGGGACCTCGAGGTCGGCGAGCTGGTGGCCCGCCGCGCACACGAAGATGCGGCCGGCGCCCCAGCGTCGCGTCCACACGGCCGGCGACACGACCGGCTCGTGCCACGGGTCGCCGTCGCGCGGGACGATGGTCGTCGTCGCGAGGACCTCGTTGTACGAGTCCGCGAGCACCCAGTACTGCTCGGAGTGCAGCGAGATCGGGCCGATCCCGGCGACGATGGGGTGGTCGGCACGCTCGGGCACGATCTCGATGGTGTGGTCGATGAGGTCGTGCGCGTGCGCGGCGAACTGCCCGCCCACCATCTGCAGGTAGTCGGTCGCGAGGCGGAACGAGTCGACGATGCCGCCGTGCCAGCCCGCGAACCCGGTGCCGTTGGCGACGGCCGTGCGCAGCCCGCGCATCTCGTCGGGGAGGATCTCGCCCATCGTCCAGCACTGGACGACGAGGTCGATCCCCGCCATGAACTCCTGGTCGGCGTACGCCTCCAGCGACCCTTCGAGCGTCACGTCGAAGCCGGACGCCTCGAGGAACGGGACGAACAGCTCGGCCGCCTCCTCGGGTGCGTGCCCGGGCCACCCACCCCGGACCACCAGCGCTCGACGGTCCCGCTCGGTCATGACTCCTCCTCGTGCCTCGTCACACTCTGCGCGCCCGCGTGCGCGGGCGGCGGCCCCCGGCGACCGCGCCCCCGCCGCTCAGGCGATGAGCGCGTCGATCGCTGCGGGCGAGAGTACGTGATCCACAGCCATGGCGCTCGCACCGAGCACGCCGGCCTGGCCGCGCGCCTGCGAGGTGACGATACGCAGGTGCTGGGTCGCGAGGGGGAGCGACCGCTGGTACACGATCTCGCGGATGCCCGCGATGAGGTGCTCGCCCGCCTCGGCGACGATGCCGCCGATGACGATGAGCGAGGGGTTCAGGAGGCTCACGCACGCGGCGAGCACCGAGCCGATGTCACGCCCTGCCTGGCGCACGGCCTGGCTCGCGGCGAGGTCGCCGGCGCGCACGAGAGCGACGACGTCGGCGCTGTTGCTCGCGTCGAGCCCGGCGGCCGTGAGCGCGGCGGCGACGGCCTGGCCGCTCGCGACGGCCTCGAGGCACCCGACGTTCCCGCAGCGGCACGGGACGTCGGCCGCGCTCGGCACGGCGACGTGCCCGATGTCGCCGGCGGCGCCCTGGGCGCCGCGGCGCAGCTCGCCGTCCGCGATGATCCCGGAGCCGATGCCGGTGGCGACCTTGACGAAGAGCATGTCCGTCACGGCGGGCCACGCCGTGCGGTGCTCGCCGAGCGCCATGATGTTGACGTCGTTGTCCACGAGGACCGACGCGTTGAACCGCTTCTGGAGGATCCCGGGGACGTCGACGTCGTCCCACGCGGGCATGATCGGCGGGTTGATGGGCCGGCCGGAGGAGTGCTCGACGGGCCCGGGGAGGCCGACTCCGACGCTCACGAGGTCGTCGAGGCTGCGCCCCGTCGTCGCGACGAGCTTCTCGCCCGTGTCCGCGACCCACGACAGCACGACGTCGGGGCCGTCCGCGATGGCGAGCGCCGCGTCCGTCTCCGCGAGCACGTTCGACGCGAGGTCCGTGACGGCGAGCCGCGCGTGCGTCGCGCCGAGGTCGACCGCGAGCACGATGCGCGCCTCGGGGCTGAAGGCGAAGGTCACGGGCGGGCGGCCGCCCGTCGAGCTCGCCTCGCCCGCAGGCGCGATGAGGCCCGCCGACATGAGGAGGTCGATCCGGGCGGCGATGGTCGACCGCGCCTGTCCCGTGATCGCTGCGAGGTCCGCGCGCGTGCGCGGCTGACCGTCCCGGAGCAGCTGGAACATGTCGCCAGCGCCGGTCGGGCGCGGCGCGAACTTCAGCAGTTCCTCCATGGGCACAGTGAATCACGGAGCCTCTCGTCGGTCGTCCGTTCGTGCCGGACGAGTCATCGGCTTTTGCTTGACGATCGCCAAAAGGTACCCTACTGTCCCGTCTCAAGGCGACATGGACGTCGCCGAAGATCCGGAGGCCCGACGGCGGGCCTCGTCCGGGCGCCGAGTCGCCCCACCCCAGCTCCCCATCCCGACTTTCCTCCAGGAACCGCAGCGTTCCGCAGGTTGTGCGCCTCCCTCCCCGATGTCACCGCTGTCGGCGACGGCGAACCCCTCGGATGGGAGCGTTCTCGCGATCCGTCACGAAGCGCGCACTTTTGACGGTAACGAAGTCGTAACAGCGGCAAAAGGTCGCGATCTTATGATTGACGCTCGTCAAAAGGTCGGCTAGGTTCACCGCATGGTCACCGCAGACCCTCCCCAGCCGCTCCTGCAGATGCAGGGCATCGTCAAGGTGTTCCCCGGGGCGCGAGCGCTCGACGGCGTCGATCTCGAGGTTCTCCCGGGCGAGGTCCACTGCCTCCTCGGGCAGAACGGCGCCGGCAAGTCCACGCTCATCAAGGTGCTCGCCGGGGCGCACCAGCCCACCGAGGGGCAGATCCTCCTCGACGGCGAGCCCATCACCATCTCCGACCCCGTCACCGCCCTGCGGTACGGCGTCGCGACGATGTACCAGGAGCTCGACGTCGTCGACGGCCTCACCGTCGCCGAGAACGTCTACCTCGGGCACGAGCTCGCCACCGCGGGGTTCTCCCAGCGGCGCGAGGCCGTGCGTCGCACACGGGAGATCCTCAGGCGGCTCGGCCACGCGGAGGTCTCGCCCACCCAGGAGGTCGGGCACCTGTCCGCGGCCGGCAAGCAGATCGTCTCGATGGCGCGTGCCCTGTCGCACGACGCCCGCGTCATCATCATGGACGAGCCGTCGGCCGTGCTGGACTCCGAGGAGGTGGGCAACCTCTTCCGCGTCGTCAAGGAGCTGACCAAGGCGGGCGTCGCGGTCGTGTACATCTCGCACCGCCTCGAGGAGATCCGCGAGATCGGCGACCGCATCACCGTGCTCAAGGACGGCCGCACCGTCGCGCAGAACCTCCCGGTCTCCGAGACCCCGACGCAGAAGCTCATCACCCTCATGACGGGCCGCACCGTCGAGTACGTCTTCCCCGAGGCCCCCGAGACCTCGGACGACGCACCCGTCGTGCTGGACGTCGAGGGACTGGGCCTGCGCGGCGTGTTCGAGGACGTGTCGCTCCAGGTGCGCGCGGGGGAGATCGTCGGTCTCGCCGGTCTCGTGGGCGCGGGGCGCTCGGAGATCATCGAGACGATCTACGGCGCGCGACGCGCGACCGCCGGCACGGTCACCGTCGACTCCAAGAGGCTGCGCCCGGGCTCCGTGGCCGCCGCGGTGGACGCCGGGATCGGGCTCGCGCCCGAGGAGCGCAAGAGCCAGGGGCTCCTGCTCGACGAGCCGGTCTACCGCAACGTCACGCTGTCGACGTTCGCCCGCTTCGCACGGGGAGGACTGCTCGACGAGCGCGCCGAGCGTCGCGCGGCCAAGGAGCAGGCCGACTCCCTGGAGCTCCGTCCCGCGGGCGTCGAGCGCCCGATCCGCACGCTCTCGGGCGGGAACCAGCAGAAGGCGATGCTCGCCCGCTGGCTCGTCCACGGCTGCCGCGTCCTGCTCCTCGACGAGCCCACGCGCGGCGTGGACGTCGGCGCGCGCGCCGAGATCTACGCCCTCATCCGCAGGCTCGCCGACGGAGGTGCGGCCGTCGTCGTCGTCTCCAGCGAGATCCCCGAAGTCCTCGGCCTCGCCGACCGCGTCCTCGTCGTCTCCGAGGGACGCGTCGTGCACGAGGGGCCCTCGAGCTCCATCGACGAGCACCAGGTGCTCGACATGGTCATGGAAGGAAGTGTCGCGTGAGCGAGCAGCAGGTGTCGGCATCGGTGCCGACGAACAAGCCGGACGCCGACGAGTCGGCCCGGGTCGAGAAGGCCGCGAGCGAGCGTCGCAAGAGCGGGTTCATGTCCGGGGCGGCGGGTCGGAACGTCGGCCTCGTCGTCGCGCTGCTCCTCCTGTGCGTCGTGGGCTTCGCGACGGGCGGCGAGCGGTTCCTGAGCCTCAGCAACCTCATGACCATCCTCAGCCTCGGGTCGGTCCTGGGCGTCGTGGCCATCGGCATGACGTTCGTCATCACGACGGGCGGCATCGACCTGTCGGTCGGCTCCGTCCTCGGCCTCGCGTCGGTCTGGGCGACGACGCTCGCGACCCAGTCGTACGGGTGGGTCGTCATGGTCATCTGCGCGCTCGCGGTCGGCGTCGGCGCCGGGCTGCTCAACGGCCTCATCATCGCCTACGGGCGGGTCGTGGCGTTCATCGCGACGCTCGCGATGCTCGTCGCGGCGCGCGGCCTCGCCGAGCTCATCGCGCAGAAGCGGACGCAGATCGTGGACGTCCCGGCGTTCAACGACGTCTTCAAGGGCAACATCCTCGGCGTCCCGAAGATCGTGTGGATCTTCGCGATCGTCGCCGTGCTCGGCTGGTTCCTCTTCAACCGCACGACGTTCGGCCGCCGCACGGTGGCCGTGGGCGGCAACGCCGAGGCGGCGCGCCTGGCCGGCATCAAGGTCAAGCGCCACCTCGTGTACGTGTACGCGCTCTCGGGGCTCACCGCGGGCATCGCGGGCGTCATGATCCTCGCCCGCACGAGCGCCGGCTCGTCGACGAACGGCCTGCTCCTCGAGCTCGACGCCATCGCGGCGGTCGTGGTCGGCGGGACGCTGCTCGCGGGCGGCCGCGGCACGATCGTCGGCACCGTCCTGGGCGTCCTCATCTTCACGACGCTCACCAACGTCTTCATCATCAACAACGTCGACAGCTCGGTCCAGCAGATCGCCAAGGGCGCGATCATCGTCGGCGCCGTGCTGCTCCAGCAGCGCCTGACGCGGCGGACCACGTAGCGCCGCGACCCGGTTCGTCGCTCCACCCACGGTCCCACGCCCTCCGGGGCCATACCCCCACAGTTCCCCCCGAAGTTCCTCCCCGCAGGACAGCATCGAAGGAGATCCCATGTCCGCACGCACCACCCTCCGTCGCCGCATCACGCTCGCGACCGTCTCCGCGGCCTCGGTCGCCCTGATCGCCACGGCGTGCACGTCGAACACGCCGACCACCGAGAACACGGCGGACGGCAACGACGGCGGCGGCGGCTCGAGCCAGGCCGTCTCCGACAACGACGCCCCGGGCGACCCGATCGTCATCGGCTTCTCCGCCCCCGCCGCCGACCACGGCTGGATGGGTGCCATCACGAGCGCGGCGGAGGCCGAGGCCGAGAAGTACGAGGACGTCGAGCTCCGCGTCGCCGACGGCACGAACGACGTCAACGTCCAGATCAGCCAGATCGAGGGCTTCATCAACGACGGCGTCGACGCGATCGTGCTCCTGCCGTTCGACGGCGCCGCGCTCACGGACGTCGCGACGAAGGCGATGGAGGCCGGGATCCCGGTCATCAACGTCGACCGCGAGTTCTCCAGCCCGTTCGCCGCCCGCACCACCGTCCTCGGCGACAACTACGGCATGGGCGTCAGCGCCGGCCAGTACATCTGCGAGCAGCTCGGCGACAACCCCGACGCGGTCGTCGCGGAGATCGCCGGCATCGACTCGCTCCCGCTGACGCAGGACCGCAGCCAGGGCTTCGCGGACGCGCTGTCCGACTGCGGCCTCGACGTCGACAACCGCGTCGCCGCCGACTTCACCGTCCAGGGCGGCGAGGCCGCGACGGCCAACCTGCTCCAGGCCGCGCCGCAGATCGACGCCATCTGGAACCACGACGACGACCAGGGCGTCGGCGTCCTCTCCGCGATCGAGAACGCGGGCCGTGACGAGTTCTTCATGGTCGGCGGCGCCGGCTCGGCGAACGTCATGGAGCACATCAAGGCCGGGGACTCGGTCCTCCAGGCGACGGTCGTCTACCCGTCGACCCAGGCCGCGGACGGCATCAAGCTCGCCCGTCTCGTCGCGCACGAGAAGAACATGAGCGACCTCGCCTCCTCGGGCGTGCCGCGCACGGTCCAGCTCTACGCGCCGGTCGTCACGAAGGACAACGTCGACCAGTACCTGCCCTCGGCATTCCAGTCCTGATCGACCGCTGACGGTCGTCGGCACGGAGCACGAAGACACGCGGACCACGCCCACGGTCCGCCCGGGCACGACCCGGCCGGACCGTGGGCGTGCGCCGTGAGGAGCACGGAAGGAACGTCATGGCAGGAAACGACGACGCGCAGCTCGGCGTCGGCATGGTCGGGTACTCGTTCATGGGGGCAGCGCACTCGCAGGCCTGGCGGACGGCTCCCCGGTTCTTCGACCTCCCGCTGACCCCGCGCATGCGGGTGCTCGGAGGCCGCAACCCGGAGGCGCTCGCCGCCGCCGCGCGCAAGCTCGGCTGGGAGTCCACCGAGACGCGGTGGCAGGCGCTCGTGAGCCGCGACGACGTCGACCTGGTCGACGTGTGCACGCCCGGCGACACGCACGCGGAGATCGCGATCGCCGCGCTCGAGGCGGGCAAGCACGTGCTGTGCGAGAAGCCGCTCGCGAACACGGTGGCCGAGGCCGAGACGATGGTCGCGGCCGCCGAGGCCGCGGCGCAGCGCGGGCAGGTCGCGATGGTGGGCTTCACCTACCGGCGCGTGCCGGCGATCCAGCTCGCGCGTCAGCTCGTCGCGGACGGGCGGATCGGCACCGTGCGCCACGTGCGCGCGCAGTACCTGCAGGACTGGATCGCCGACGAGGACACGCCGCTGTCGTGGCGCCTCGACAAGTCGAAGGCGGGCAGCGGGTCGCTCGGCGACATCGGGGCGCACGTCATCGACCTCGCGCAGTTCATCACGGGCGAGCGCATCACGAGCGTGTCGGGCCTGCTCGAGACCTTCGTGACCGAGCGCCCGGTCGCGACCGAGTTCGCCGGGCTGTCGGGCCAGGGCGGCACGGAGCGCGGCCCCGTCACGGTCGACGACGCCGCGGTCTTCCTCGCCCGGATGTCGGGCGGCGGCATCGGGACGTTCGAGGCCACGCGCTTCGCGTACGGCCGCAAGAACGCGATCCGCCTGGAGATCAACGGGTCGAAGGGCTCGGTCGCGTTCGACTTCGAGGACATGAACGTCCTGCACTTCTTCGACGCCGCGGACGACCCGGCGATCGCCGGCTTCCGGCGGATCGTCGTCACCGAGCCCCAGCACGCGTACGTCGCGCACTGGTGGCCCGCGGGTCACGGCCTCGGGTACGAGCACGCGTTCACGCACCAGGTCGTCGACCTGGTGGAGGGGATCGCGGCGGGTACGCACCCGGCCCCGACCTTCGCGGACGGCCTGGCGGTCCAGCGCGTGCTCGACGCGGTCGAGCGCAGCGCGGCGTCGGGCGCCTGGGTCGAGCCCTAGGGACCGGCCCGGCACGGACGGAACGTCCGGTCGCCGGCCGTGCGCAGGTGCGCGGCCGGCGACCGGGGACACGGAAGGAGGTAGGACCGCCGCACGCGCGGCGAGAAGGCGCCCGGCGGAGCGCCGAGACTTCTCCGCCGACGAGCCCGGGACGGACGGCTGGCCGATGGCGCCGACCCGGCGGAGCGCAGCACAGTTCCCATCTCGACGAGGAGACCTTGTGAGAAACGTGCTAGGAGGATCGCTCGCCATGAGGCGCACGGTCGCGGCAGCAGCCGCGGCGGCGGTCGCACTCCCCCTGACCATCGCGACGGCGGTATCGGCCACGGCCGCTCCCGCGGGCCCTGTGCAGGCGGCCCCGGTCGTGGCGGCGGCCGACACGGACCCGTTCGACGTGCTCGTCTTCAGCAAGACCGGTGGCTTCCGCCACGGCTCGATCCCCGCCGGCATCGCCGCGATCCAGCAGCTCGGCGAGGAGAACGGCTTCGAGGTGACCGCGACCGAGGACGCCGGTGCGTTCACGGACGAGAACCTCGCGCAGTACGAGGCGGTCGTGTGGCTGTCCACGACCGGCGACGTGCTCAACGAGGAGCAGCAGGCCGCGTTCGAGCGCTACATCCAGAACGGGGGCGGGTACGCGGGCATCCACGCGGCGTCCGACACCGAGTACGACTGGCCCTGGTACGGCGGGCTGGTCGGCGCGTACTTCAGCGCCCACCCGCAGAACCAGACGGCGACCGTCAAGGTCGAGGACCACGTCCACGAGTCGACCGCCCACCTGCCCTCGCGCTGGGAGCGGTTCGACGAGTGGTACAACTTCCGGACCAACCCGCGCGACACCGTGCACGTGCTCGCGAGCCTCGACGAGACCACGTACAACGCGGGCAGCGGCGCCATGGGCGCCGAGCACCCGACGGCGTGGTGCCAGGTCTACGACGGCGGCCGCTCCTGGTACACGGGCGGCGGGCACACCGACGAGTCGTTCGCGGACCCGGACTTCCTCCAGCACCTGCTGGGCGGCATCCAGACCGCCGCGGGCGCCGTGGCGTCCGACTGCTCGGCGACGCAGTCCGCGAGCTACGAGCAGGTCGCGCTCGACGAGGAGACGCGCAACCCGATGGTCCTGGACGTCGCGCCCGACGGCACGGTGTTCTACGCCGAGCGTGACGGCCGCGTGCAGGTCATCGACCCGGAGACGAACACGACGCACACCGCGACGACCCTCCCGGTGACCACCGCCAACGAGGACGGTCTGCTCGGGCTCGTGCTCGACCCGAACTTCTCGGAGAACGGGTGGGTCTACACCTACTGGGCTCCGGCGAACGTCGGCTCCGACGGTCCGCACAACCGGATCTCGCGGTTCGACTTCGACCCGGCCACGGGCACGATCGACCAGGCCACCGAGAAGAAGGTCCTCACCGTCACGACGCAGCGCAACACGTGCTGCCACGCCGGTGGTGACATGATCTTCGACGAGGACGGCAACCTGATCCTCGCGACCGGTGACAACACCAACCCGTTCGAGTCGGGCGGCTACTCGCCGCACGACGAGCGCGCCGGCCGTCAGGACTACGACGCCCAGCGGTCGTCGGCGAACACGAACGACCTGCGCGGCAAGGTCCTGCGCATCCACCCGGAGGACGACGGCACGTACACGATCCCGGAGGGCAACATGTTCGCCCCCGGGACCGCGCAGACGCGGCCCGAGATCTTCGCGATGGGCTTCCGCAACCCGTTCCGCATCGGCGTGGACCCCTACTCGGGCAACATCCTCGTGGGTGACTACGGGCCCGACGCGGGCAACGCGAGCCCGACGCGCGGCCCGGGCAACACGGTGGAGTGGAACGTCGTCAGCGAGCCCGGCTTCTACGGCTGGCCGTACTGCACGGGCGCGAACGCGGACTACTTCAAGTACAACTTCGCGACCGGTCAGTCCGGCGCGGCGTTCAACTGCGCCGAGGGCCCGGTCAACTCGTCCCCGAACAACACGGGTCTGACCCAGCTGCCCCCGGCCATCGAGGCCGAGGTCTGGTACAACTACGCCGGCAACCCGAGCTTCCCGGAGATCGGCGGCGGCGGTGCGCCCATGGGCGGCCCCGTGTACCAGTACGACGCCGAGCTCGACTCGGACGTCAAGTGGCCCGAGTACTGGGACGGCAAGGCGTTCCTGGGCGAGTGGAACCAGGGCAAGCTGTACTCGATCCAGCTCGACGGCGAGAGCCGTGACGACGTCGTGGACATCAACCGGGTCCTGCCCAAGATCTTCGACCCGAGCGCCGGGTTCGACCGTGCGATGGACTTCGACTTCGGTCCGGACGGTGCGCTCTACGTCGTCGACTGGGGCTCGGGCTTCGGTGGCGACAACGACTCGAGCGGCATCTACAAGGTCAACTACGTCAAGGGCAACCCGTCGCCGATCGCGCGGGCGAGCGCCGACGTGACGAGCGGTCACGCGCCGCTCACGGTGCAGTTCTCCTCGGAGGGCACGCGCCACCCGGCCGGCGACGAGCTGACCCTGCAGTGGACCTTCGGCGACGGCTCCGAGCCGTCGAGCGAGGCGAACCCGGTCCACACCTACACGGAGAACGGCACCTACGTCGCGCAGCTCGTGGCGACCGACGCCCAGGGCCAGACGGGGATCGCGAACGTGACGATCGTCGTCGGCAACGAGGCGCCGACGATCTCCATCACGTTCCCGGACAACGGCGGCTTCTTCCAGTGGGGCGACCAGGTCCGCTACGAGATCGAGGTCGACGACCCCGACGGCGTGGTCGACTGCAGCAACGTCGAGCTCGCGACGTCGCTCGGTCACGACGCGCACGCCCACCCCATGGACGTGCTCGGCGGCTGCGAGGGCGTCTTCCAGACGGCCCGCGACGAGGGCCACGGCATCGAGTCGAACATCTTCTGGGTGATCGAGGCGTCGTACACGGACGACGGCGGCGAGGCGGGTGCCCCGCTCACCGCCAACGACCTCCAGGTGCTGCAGCCGAAGCTGCTCCAGGCCGAGTTCTTCACGGCCACGGGCCGTCTCGCGGACTCCACGAGCACCGGTGACCCCGGTGTCGTGCGCGAGACGACGGGCGACAGCGCCGGCGGCGGCCAGAACATCGGCTACATCGAGCCGGGTGACTGGTGGGCGTACGAGCCGATCTCGCTCCACGGCGTCGACTCGATCGCGCTGCGTGCGGCCTCGCCGAGCAACGCGGTGGTCTCCATCCGCTGGAACGCCGCGGACGGCCCGGAGATCGGGTCCGTCCAGGTGCCCGGCACCGGTGACTGGCAGGTCTACACGAACGTCGCGGCGGAGCTGACCGACGTGCCCTCGGGCACGGGGACGCTCTACTTCGTCCTGACGTCCGGCCAGGCCAACGTCAACTGGCTCGAGTTCGACGGCCGTGGTGTCACGGACAACGAGCGCCCGACCATCGACTCGTTCGAGGTCACCCCGACGACGGGCACGGCGCCTCTCACCGTGACGGCGTCGGTCGCTGCCACCGACCCCGAGGACGACGCGATCACGTTCGCGTGGGACGCGGGTCTCGGCGACGGCTTCGTCGACGGCGGCGACACGTTCGAGGTCACGTACGACGAGCCGGGCACGTACCGGCTCCAGGTCCGTGCGACGGACGAGCGCGGCGCGTACTCGACCGAGTACACGACCGTGACGGTGAAGGCGCCCGAGACCGGGCCGGGGATGTGCTTCTCGGGCCGCTCGGACGACTTCCTCGGCTCGGACGTCGACGAGGACCGCTGGACGGTCACGAACCGCGACCAGAACCTCGTCGTCCGTGACGGACGTCTCGTGATCCCGACGGCGACGCGGGACTTCTACGGGACGGACAACACGGTCGTGCCGAACCTGGTGCTGCAGGACCTGCCCGACGGCCCGTTCACGGCCACGGCGAAGGTCACCCTGCCCGCCCGCCAGCAGTACCAGCAGGCCGGCCTGCTGATCTGGGGCGACCAGGACAACTACGCGAAGATGGTTCTCCAGGGCCGCTCGGCCTCGGCGGACGCCTCGACGCGCATCTTCCAGTTCATCCGGGAGGAGAACGCCCAGCCGAACGAGGTCAACCAGTCCAACACGGCCAACCTCGGCGCTGACTACCCCGACACGGTCTACGTGCGGTTCATCAGCAACGGGGAGAACCTCCAGGCCGCTTACTCGGCCGACGGCGTCGACTTCACGCTGATGCCGGAGACCAAGTCGATCGCGAACCTGACGAACCCGAAGATCGGGCTCGTGGCGCTCAAGGGGAACAACACCAGCACCCCCGTGATCGAGGCGGAGTTCGACTGGTTCCACATCACGCCCGACGACACGGCGTCCGCCTCCGGGCCGGACGACGAGTTCGACGGCGACGCCCTCGACACGTGCCGCTGGTCGATCGTCCGCGAGGACCCGACCGGCTACCGCGTGGCGGACGGCTCCCTGCAGATCGACACGACGCCGACGGACATCTACGGGACGGACAACCGCCCCGTGCCGAACATCGTGCTGCAGGACCAGCCGGGCGACGAGTGGACGATCGAGACCGTCGTCGACGGCTCGGCGCTCGACCGCCAGTACCAGCAGGGCGGTCTGATCGTCTACGCCGACGACGACAACTACGTCAAGTTCGACTACGTGGTCGACAACCAGGCGGGCCAGTCCCGGAACGCCCGGATCGAGCTGCGCAGCGAGGTCGGCGGCGTCGTGCAGAACCCGCAGCCGCAGACGGGGAACCTCCCCGGCTCGGTGTGGCACCTGCGTCTCACGCGCTCCGGTGACACGTTCACCGGTGCGTACAGCGCGGACGGCGAGACCTGGACGACGTTCGACCAGAGCGTGACGAACGCTCCGGCGGCCGACGCCCGGGTGGGTCTCTTCGCGCTGGGCGCCTCGGCGGACACCGGTGCGCCGGCGTCGTTCGGCCACTTCCGGGTGGTCGGCGAGGACGTCGAGCCGGTCGCCGTGACGGTCACCGTGGAGACGCGCTGCATGGCCGGCAAGGTGTTCGTCGCGGTCCGTGCGGCGAACGACGACACGGTCCCGCTCGCGATCACTCTCGAGACCCCGTTCGGGTCGAAGGAGTTCGCGGACGTCGCTCCGGGTGCGAACGCCTACCAGTCGTTCGCCTCGCGCGCGGCGGCGGTCGACGCCGGCACCGTGACCGTGACCGCGACCGACGCCGAGGGGAGGACGTTCACCGGGACGGCTGACTACGCGGCCCGGTCCTGCTCCTGACAGGTTCCGGCGGGCCGGTGCGCTGAGCACCGGCCCGCCGGGCACCGCGCTCGACGCGCGGGTCACCGGCGCACGGACGGCCCATCGGCCGGGCCACCGTACGCTGCCGCACGACGAGCACGACGGGGACCTCCGGGTCTCCGGCCCCGGCGCCCGGGTACGGGCGCTCCGGCCCGGCGCCGGGGCACCCCGGGGACCGACGACGACCGTCGGCCCCGCCTACCGACCACCACGACGAGGTGATGACCCGATGTCCCGTACGCCCTCGCGCACCCGCACCCGAGCCCCGCACCGGGAGCGGTCCCGGCCGCTGCGCCCCGCGCGCCGCGCCGGACGCACCGGACCGCGCGCGCTGATCCGGGCGGCGCTGGTCGCCCTGCTCGGCGCCGTCCTGGCGCTGACCGGCCTCGCGGGGCCGGCCGCCGCGCACGGGGGCGACGTGGTCATCTCGCTCGGCACCGACGGCGAGGGCGGCATCTCCGCCAACCTGACCTGGAAGCTCGACGGCCACCCGGTCGAGGAGTCGGCCGACGTCTCGGTCACGGCGGAGTCCGCCGACGGCGAGACGGTCGGCCCCCTCACGCTCCAGTCGGCGTCCGAGGGCGTCGGCTGGTACACGTCCGAGCCCGGCGTCCTCGCGGAGGGCAACTGGACCCTGACCGCCACGATCACCGAGCCCGCCGAGGCGACCGCGACCGCGCAGGTCGACGTCGTGCCGCTGCCGGAGCCCGCGCCGCGGGCCGAGGACGACGCCGCGGCCGCGGGCGACGCGGACGCCGCCGACGAGGCCGCCCCGGAGGACGGGGACGGCGCCGCGGACGAGAGCGCCGACGGCGCCGCCGCCGCGGACGGCACGTCGACCGGACCGGGCGCGGGCGTGTGGATCGCCGTCGCCGTCGTCGCCGCCCTGCTCCTCGCGGGGGGCCTCCTCGTCGTCCGCCGCCGCTCGCGCGCGACCGCGCCGGGCCGCTCGGACGACGACCGCACCCTGACCAGCACGTCCGCCCGGTGACCCCGGGCGCCCGACCGAGAACGACCGAAGGAGACACGACCATGGCACGACCGATCACCCTCTTCACCGGGCAGTGGGCCGACCTGCCGTTCGAGGAGGTGGCGCGGCTCGCGTCCGGCTGGGGCTACGACGGGCTGGAGATCGCCTGCTGGGGGGACCACCTCGACCCCTGGCGCTGGGACGACGACGAGTACGTCCAGGGCAAGCTCGACCTGCTGGCGAAGTACGACCTCAAGGTCTACGCGATCTCGAACCACCTCAAGGGCCAGGCGGTGTGCGACGACCCGATCGACCAGCGCCACCGCGACATCCTGCCGGACGTCGTGTGGGGCGACGGCGACCCCGAGGGCGTGCGCCAGCGCGCCGCGGAGGAGATGAAGCACACCGCGCGGATCGCGGCGAAGCTCGGCGTCAAGACCGTCGTGGGCTTCACGGGGTCGGCCATCTGGAAGTACGTCGCGATGTTCCCGCCGGTCTCCCAGGAGGCGATCGACGCCGGGTACCAGGACTTCGCGGACCGCTGGAACCCGATCCTCGACGTGTTCGACGAGGTGGGCGTGCGGTTCGCGCACGAGGTCCACCCGAGCGAGATCGCGTACGACTACTGGACGACGGTTCGTACGCTCGAGGCGATCGGGCACCGCGAGGCGTTCGGACTCAACTGGGACCCGAGCCACATGGTCTGGCAGGACATCGACCCGGTGAGCTTCCTGTGGGACTTCAAGGACCGCATCTACCACGTGGACTGCAAGGACACGAAGAAGCGGATGAGCAACGGCCGCAACGGCCGCATGGGCTCGCACCTCGCGTGGGCGGACCCGCGCCGCGGCTGGGACTTCATCTCGACCGGCCACGGTGACGTGCCGTGGGAGGACGCCTTCCGCATGCTCAACACGATCGGCTACGACGGTCCCATCTCCGTCGAGTGGGAGGACGCCGGGATGGACCGTCTCGTGGGTGCTCCGGAGGCGCTCGAGTTCGTGAAGAAGTACGCCTTCGACGCTCCTGACGCGGCGTTCGACGCCGCCTTCTCGACGAAGTAGCCCGCACGGTCTCCCCGTGGGGCGGGGCGGCGGCCGGCCGGGGGGGGGGGGGCGGGCCCCCCCGCCCCCCCCCCCCGGGCCCCCCCCCCCCGGGGGGGGGGGGGGCCCGGCGCCCCGCGCCCGGCGGCCCGGTCGAGGTCGAGGGACAGGAGCCGTTCGAGGGCTTCGGGCCGCAGGTCGGGCGCGTGCCGG
>NZ_JAAFAN010000056.1:0-27311 GCF_010287905.1 Cellulosimicrobium composti | reverse complement strand
CCCCCCCCGCCCCCCCCCCCCCGCGCCCCCCCCCCCCCCCCCCCCCCCCGGCGCCCCCCCCCCCCCCCGCCCGCGGGGGGGGGGGGGGGGCCCCCCCGGCCGGCGCCCGCCCGCCGCTGCTCGCCGCGATGGCGGGCGCGCGCGCGACGGGTCCGGTCGACGAGCCCGCGCCGGGCGCGGCGGCGACCGGCCCGGCGTGGGCGGCGGGCTCGCGCCCGCTCGTGGTCGTCACCGCGACCGGGCGCGACGCCGACGAGCTCGCCGCGAGCGTGCGCGCCTACCTGCCGGACGAGCTGGCCGACGTCGTCGCCGTGCTGCCGAGCTGGGAGACGCTCCCGCACGAGCGGCTGAGCCCGCGCGCCGACACCGTCGCCAAGCGCATCGCGGTGTTCCGCCGCCTCGCGCACCCGGACGCCCAGATCGGCCCGTCGGGTCCGGTGCGCGTGCTCGTCATGCCCGTGCGCGCGCTCCTGCAGCCGGTCGTCGACGGCCTGGGCGAGCTCGAGCCGGTCGAGCTGCACGCCGGCACGACGGCCGACCTCACCGACGTCGCGGAGCGCCTCGTCGGCGCCGCGTACACGCGCGTGGACATGGTCGAGCGCCGCGGCGAGTTCGCGGTGCGCGGCGGGATCCTCGACGTGTTCCCGCCCACCGAGGACCACCCGCTGCGCGTCGAGTTCTGGGGCGACGAGGTCTCGGAGATCCGGTGGTTCGCGGTCGCGGACCAGCGCAGCCTCGAGATCGCCGAGCACGGGCTGTGGGCGCCGCCGTGCCGGGAGATCCTGCTGACCGAGTCGGTGCGGGCGCGCGCCGCGGCCCTCGTCGAGGACCTGCCGGGCGCGACGGAGATGCTCGACAGGCTCGCCGCGGGCGTCGCGGTCGAGGGCATGGAGTCGCTCGCTCCGGTCCTCGTGGACCGCATGGTGCCGGTGCTCGAGCTGGTGCCCGACGACGCGCTGCTCGTCGTGGACGACGCCGAGCGCGTGCGGCGCCGCGCGCACGACCTCGTGGCGACGACCGAGGAGTTCCTCGCCGCGGCCTGGACGGGCGCCGTCGCGGGCGGCAAGGCGCCGGTCGACCTGTCGGCGGCGTCGTTCGAGACGTTCGCCGAGGTGCGCACGGTCGCGCAGCGGCGCGGGCTCGGCTGGTGGACGTTCTCGTCCTTCGCGCTCGACAACCCCGACCTCGACGTCGCGCCCGACGACGCCTCCGGCACGGGCGGGGACCGCGCACCGGGCACCGCGAGCGCGCACGTCGGCGAGAGCGCCGACGGCGTGCCGACCTTCACGATCGGGGCGCGCGACGTCGAGTCCTACCGCGGCGACGTGGCGCGCGCGCTCGACGACGTGCGCGGGCTCCAGCACGCCGGGTGGCGGCTCGTGCTCACGACCGAGGGCCACGGCCCGGCCAAGCGCATGGTCGAGCAGCTCGGCGCCGCGGACACGCCCGCGCGCCTCGTGCCGCGCCTCGACGACGAGCCCGAGGGCGGCATCGTCCTCGTCACGCCCGCGATGGTCGGCAAGGGGTTCGTCGCCCCGGACCTGCGCCTCGCCGTCTTCTCCGAGGCGGACCTCACGGGCCGGGCCGGCACGAGCACGCGCGACATGCGCAGGATGCCGAGCCGGCGCCGCAACGTCGTCGACCCGCTCCAGCTCAAGGCGGGCGACTTCGTCGTGCACGAGCAGCACGGCGTGGGGCGGTTCGTCGAGCTCGTGCAGCGCACGCTCGGTACGGGCGGCAACGCCGCGACGCGCGAGTACCTCGTCATCGAGTACGCGTCGAGCAAGCGCGGCCAGCCCGGCGACCGGCTGTTCGTCCCCATGGACCAGCTCGACCAGGTCACCAAGTACACGGGAGGCGAGTCGCCGAGCCTCAACAAGATGGGTGGCGCCGACTGGGCCAAGACGAAGTCGCGTGCGCGCAAGCACGTCAAGGAGATCGCGGGCGAGCTGATCCGCCTGTACTCGGCGCGCATGGCGACACAGGGCCACGCGTTCGGCCCGGACACGCCGTGGCAGCGCGAGCTCGAGGACGCGTTCGCGTACGTCGAGACGCCCGACCAGCTCGCGACGATCGACGAGGTCAAGGCGGACATGGAGAAGTCCGTGCCCATGGACCGTCTCGTGTGCGGCGACGTCGGCTACGGCAAGACCGAGATCGCGATCCGCGCGGCCTTCAAGGCGGTGCAGGACGGCAAGCAGGTCGCGGTCCTCGTGCCGACGACGCTGCTCGTCCAGCAGCACCTCGAGACGTTCTCCGAGCGGTACGCGGGCTTCCCCGTGACGGTGAAGGCGCTCTCGCGCTTCCAGACGCCCAAGGAGTCCGAGGAGGTCGTCGACGGGCTGCGCAAGGGCACGGTCGACGTCGTCATCGGCACGCACCGGCTCATCACCGGCAGCGTCCGGTTCAAGGACCTGGGCCTCGTCATCATCGACGAGGAGCAGCGGTTCGGCGTCGAGCACAAGGAGACGCTCAAGCAGCTGCGCACGAACGTCGACGTGCTGGCGATGTCCGCGACGCCGATCCCGCGCACGCTCGAGATGGCGGTCACCGGCATCCGCGAGATGTCGACCCTCGCGACCCCGCCCGAGGAGCGTCACCCCGTCCTCACGTACGTGGGCGCGTACGAGGAGAAGCAGATCGCCGCCGCGCTGCGGCGCGAGCTCCTGCGCGAGGGCCAGGTGTTCTACGTGCACAACAAGGTCGAGACGATCGACCGCACGGCGTCGAAGCTGCGCGAGCTCGTGCCCGAGGCCCGCGTCGGCGTGGCCCACGGCAAGATGAACGAGCACCAGCTCGACCAGGTGATCCGGGCGTTCTGGGAGAAGGAGCTCGACGTCCTCGTCTGCACGACGATCATCGAGACGGGCCTCGACATCTCCAACGCGAACACGCTCATCCTCGAGCGCGCGGACATGCTCGGCCTGTCCCAGCTCCACCAGCTCCGCGGTCGTGTGGGTCGCGGGCGCGAGCGCGCGTACGCGTACTTCCTCTACCCGCCGGAGCGCCCGCTCACGGAGACCGCGCACGACCGCCTGGCGACGATCGCCGCGCACACCGACCTCGGCGCGGGCATGCAGGTGGCGATGAAGGACCTCGAGATCCGCGGCGCGGGCAACCTCCTCGGCGGCGAGCAGTCGGGGCACATCGCGGGCGTCGGGTTCGACCTCTACGTGCGCATGGTGGGGGAGGCGGTCGCGAACTACCGCGGCGACGGTCCCGAGGAGCAGCCGGAGGTCTCGATCGAGCTGCCGGTCGACGCGCACCTGCCCGAGTCGTACATCGCGACCGAGCGCCTGCGGCTCGAGGCGTACAAGAAGATCGCCGCCGCGACCGACGCGCCGCAGCTCGCCGAGGTGCGGGCCGAGCTCGTCGACCGCTACGGCGCGCTGCCGGACGTCGCGTCCGCGCTGTTCGACGTCGCCGACTTCCGCAACCACGCGCGCCGCGCCGGGCTCACCGACGTCACCGCGCAGGGCAAGTTCATCCGGTTCGCGCCCGTCGACCTCGCCGAGTCGGCGCAGCTGCGGCTCAAGCGCCTCTACCCGGGCACGCTCCTCAAGCCCGCGATCCGGGCGTTCCTCGTGCCGTACCCGACGACGGCGCGCATCGGCGGACGCCCGCTGCGCGGCGCCGAGGTGCTCGCCTGGGCGCGCCAGCTCATCGACGCGGTGATCCTCGGCGAGGTGAGCGCCGCGGCGACGGTCGGTACGGCGTCGGGCGGTCGCTGACCCCCTCACCCGCCCCCGCATGAGTTAGGGGGGGGGGGGGGGGGCGGGGGGGGGGGGGGGGCGGGCCCCCCCCCCCCCCCCCCCCGCCCCCCGGGGCCGCGCCCCCCCCCCCGGGGGGCCCCCCCCCCCCCAAAGCATGCTCGGCGCGGGGCGTCAGTCCTTGCGGCCGTCGAGGAAGTACGCGATGGGGCCGACCCAGTTCACGAGCAGCGCGAGACCCCACGCGAGCTTGGTGCCGTTGACCCGCTCGGCGGGCCGACGCAGGAGGTCGCGGTAGGCGGCGGCGGTGAGCGTGACCTGGGCCGCGCCCACGGCCCCGACGGCGATCTTCTGGCCCCTCGTGAGGTCCTTCCAGCGGCGCTTGTTCCCCATGGCGGCTCCTCCTGTGGTGCGGGTGCGCGTGCACGTGCACGTGCACGACGACGGTATGCCGCCCTCGCGCCCCGCGCACGGGCGGTCAGCGCGTCAGGTGGTGACATCGCACGGGCTCCTCTGTAAGGTTGCAGCAAGTTCCGGAAACGCTCTGCAACGCTGCGGAGACTCCTCGCGCCCGTCACCCCGGGGCGCTCGTCAGCACCGTGTGGCCGCCACGCGCTCGGCGCCGAGCGCACGGCCGCCGCATCCCTCGAAGGAGCAGCAATGACGCGCACCACCGACCCCGCCGGACCTCCGGCGACCGCGTCCATCCCCGGGAGCGTCCCCGGCCCCGCCCCGAGACCTGGACGCCGCCTGCGGCGACTCGTCGCGACCGCCGCCTCGGCCGCGCTGGCGCTCGGCACGGCGCTCGCCGCCACGGCCCCGGTCGTCGCGCCGGCCGCGGCCGCACCTCCCGTGCCGGCGCCCGTCGTCGACTCCCCGAACGGCCGGGGCGACGTGATCCTCAACCTCTTCCAGTGGACGTGGGACTCCGTCGCCGCGGAGTGCACCAGCACGATCGGACCGGCCGGGTTCGGCTACGTCCAGGTCTCGCCGCCGCAGGAGACCGTCCAGGGCACCGCGTGGTGGACCTCGTACCAGCCCGTGAGCTACCGCATCGACTCGAAGCTCGGCACGCGGGCGGAGTTCGCGCACATGGTCGAGACGTGCCGTTCCGCCGGCGTCGGCGTCATCGCCGACGCGGTCGTCAACCACATGGCGGGCGCGGACCAGGGCGGCGGGACGGGAGTCGCGGGCTCGACGTACGGCGTCGAGAGCTACCCGGGCCTCTACGGGCCGGCCGACTTCAACGACTGCAAGGAGAACATCGGGGACCGGTACGGGGACCGGTACGTGGTGCAGCACTGCCGCCTCGTCTCGCTCCAGGACCTGCGGACGGGCTCGGACCACGTGCGCGACACGATCGCCGGGTACCTGAACGACCTCCTCTCGCTCGGCGTCGCCGGGTTCCGCATCGACGCCGCGAAGCACGTCCCGGCCGCCGACCTCGCCGCGATCAAGGCGAGGCTCACGGACCCGGACGTGTTCTGGGTGCACGAGGTCATCGGCGCCGGCGGCGAGCCGATCCAGCCCGTGGAGTACCTCGGCTCCGGCGACTCGCACGAGTTCTCCTACGCGCGCGAGCTCAAGTCTCGGTTCGACGGCCGGATCAAGGACCTGCGGACGATCGGCGACGGCAAGCTGCCCTCGGACCGCGCGGGCGTGTTCGTCGACAACCACGACACCGAGCGCAACGGCGAGACCATGAGCTACCGGTGGGGCGCCAAGTACGTGCTCGCGAACACCTTCATGCTCTCGTGGCCGTACGGCGCGCCGAGCGTCTACTCGGGGTACCGCTGGGACGACAAGGACGCCGGCGCCCCGGGCGCGACCGCGACGTCGGTCCCCGACGCGAGCTGCTCGGACCCGGCCTGGGTGTGCACCCAGAGATGGACCGAGATCGCGGGCATGGTCGGCTTCCACAACACCGTCGCGGGCACCGCGGTGACGCACTGGTGGGACGACGGGGACAACCACGTCGCGTACGGCCGCGGCAGCAAGGGCTACGTGACGATCAACAACGCCGCGCACGCCGTGACGCGCACGTACCAGACGTCGCTCCCCGCGGGGACGTACTGCGACGTCGTCGCGTCGAAGGACTGCTCGACGACGGTCACGGTCTCGGCGTCCGGCACGTTCACCGCGACGGTCCCGGCGTACGGCGCGCTCGCCCTGCACGTCGGCGCCCTGGCCGACGGCGGCACCGGCGGACCGGGGCCCGTCGACCCGGCCGGGACGACCGTCTACTACGCGACGGACAAGGGCTGGGACGCGTACCGCGTCCACTACCGCGTCGGCACGGGCGCCTGGACCGCCGTGCCCGGGATCGCGATGGCCCCCGCGTGCGAGGGCTGGGTCGCCCGCGAGATCGCCCTCCCGGACGGTGCCTCGGGCGCGGCCGCGACCGTCACCGCGGCCTTCACGAACGGCTCCGGCACCTGGGACAACAACGGCGGCGCGGACTACGCGCTGAGCGGCGCCGCCGTCGCCGTCTCCGGGGGGACGGTCACGGCGGGCGACCCGTGCGACGGCGGCGAGGGACCGGGCGGCGTCCAGGGCGACGCGTCGTTCTCCGTCACCGCGACCACCACGTGGGGCCAGGAGGTGTACGTCGTCGGCAGCGTCCCCGCGCTGGGCTCCTGGTCGCCCGCGCACGGCGTCCCGCTGTCGTCCGCGAGCTACCCGCTGTGGACCGCGAGCGTCGACCTCCCCGCGGGGACGACGTTCGAGTACAAGTACGTCCGGCGCGACGGCGCGGGGAACGTCGTCTGGGAGAGCGGCGGCAACCGCACAGCGACCGTCGGCGCGGACGGCTCCGTGACGCTGTCCGACACCTGGCGGTCGTGAGACCGGCAGCCTGAGCCGGCCCCGGGCGCGGCCCGTGCGCGTCCGGGGTCGGCGTGGCCGCGAACCTACGATGGGGCGGTGACCGACACCCAGCCCGCGGCCGGGGCCGCGCCCGCCCCGGAGCCCGCCACCGCCCCGGACCCCCTGCGCGACGTCGTCGCCGTGATGGACCGCCTCTACTCCCCGGGCGGGTGCCCGTGGGACCGCGAGCAGACGCACGGGTCGCTCGTGCGCTACCTGCTGGAGGAGGCGCACGAGCTCGCCGACGCCATCGAGACCGGCGACCGGGCCGGGATGCGCGAGGAGCTCGGCGACCTGCTGCTCCAGGTCCTGTTCCACGCGCGCATCGCGAGCGAGGAACCTGAGCCGTTCACCGTCGACGACGTCGCGGCGGACCTCGCGGCGAAGCTCGTCCGCCGCCACCCGCACGTGTTCGCCGACGCCGAGGTCACCGACCTGCACGAGCAGTGGGACGCGATCAAGAAGGCCGAGAAGCAGCGCTCGTCCGTGCTCGAGGGCATCTCCAGCACGCAGGGCGCGCTCGCCCGGGCGCAGAAGGTCCTCTCGCGCGCCGGGCGCGGGGGACTGGGCGACGCGGTCGCCGCGGCGCTCGCGGCGCCGTCGGACGACGCCGGGTCGGTGGCGCACGACGACGCGGGCCCCGCGGCGCAGGAGGCGCTCGGGCGCGAGCTGCTCGCGCTCGTGGCGCGCGCCGAGGCGAGCGGGCTCGACGCCGAGGCCGCGCTGCGCGGCGAGCTGCGCCGGGTCGAGGGCGCGATCCGGGCCGCGGAGTCGGCGCGGGCCTGAGCCGCCACGCACGAGCAGCGCACGACGAGGGGGCCCGTCGCCGTGGCGCCGGGCCCCCGCGCCCCTCAGGTGCGGTCCGCGTGAGGACGGGTCCCGGTGCCGGCCGGGGCCCGCGGGCCGCCTACCCGGTCAGGGGCCGCCGGTCACGGTGGAGACGGTCGAGATCACCGTCTCCGCCGTGCCCTGGTCGTCGGTGTAGCCGACGACGACCCGGATCTGGTGGCCGGCCTCCGCGGCCGTCACGAGGTACGCGGTCGGCACCACGTTGTCCAGGACCCGGACGGTGGCGAAGCCGTCGGTCGACGCCTGCCACTCGTACGTGATCCCGGCCTCGGACGCCTCCTCGAGCCCGTCCCCGTCGGTGAAGCCGCCGAGGTTGAGCCCGCCGCCGACCGCCACCGACGCCGGCGAGAGCACCGGCTGGGTCGGGGCGTCGTTGATGTTCACGACCTCGGGCAGCGCGTCCGAGACGATCGAGCGCAGCTGACCCTGGTCGTCGCGGAACGTCACCACGACCCGGAGCAGCATCCCGCCGTCCCCGTCACCCGGGGTGAACGTGTCGACGCGACCGTTGGGCGCGTCCGGCAGGGTGTCGCCCGTGGCGGACGGCTCCCACTCCTCGCCGCCCTCGCCCAGCTGCCAGGCGAACCGGACGTTCGTCGGGTTCTGGACGAGCGACTCGTCGAAGACGACCGTCGCGGTGAGCGGCTGGTCCTCCGTCGGCGGGTCGATCTGGCCGGCGAAGGTGACGGTCCCGAAGGACGCGCACGCCTCCATCGTGGCCAGGACGAGGCAGCCGTCGCCGAACTGCAGCATCTCGACGTTGCGCAGGATGTCGCGCCCGTCGCTCTCCTCGAGCTCCGCGGCGCCCGTGTGCTCGACGGCGACGTAGCCGTCGCCGAGGTCGGTCACCTCGTACGCCTCGCGGTCGAACTGGTAGACCGCCGTGTCGAGCACGGTGTCGGGCTCGTCGTCCTCCACGATCTCGCGGACGATCGTGATGTCGCCCGGGTTGATCTCGCCCGCGAAGACGCGGGTCTGGAGCTGGGACGCGCTGTCGAAACGCTCGTCGCCGACGGCGAGCTGCACGCGCAGGTACGCGTCGCCGTCGATGAAGTCGTTCCCGCCACGACCCTCGACGAGGTCGCTGCCCGGCCCGCCGATGAGCAGGTTGCTCTGGCCGTCCTGGTCGGCGGCCAGCGGGTCGTCCATGAACCGCAGGGCGTAGTCCTCGTGCCCGCCGCCCGGTCGGAGGATCTCCTCCAGGCCGGGGAACAGGTCGAGCGTCTCCTGCGTCATCTTGTGCAGCGGCACCTCGTTGTCCGGGATGTCGTCGACGCCGACGCCCTGGCCACGCAGGACGTCGCTGCCGCCGCCGCCCGAGAGCGCCTCGACGAGGTCGTACCGGTCGCGGACGGCCTGGACGTCCGGGCGCTGCAGCGTCGAGAAGCGCAGGTCGGCGTCGACCCCGCCGTTCTCGCCGTAGTAGGTGACCCAGTCGTAGCCGATGGCGCCCTCGTGCCGGTCGGTGCCGAAGGCCCGGCCGACGAGCACGTCGTCGCCACCCTCGCCCTCGATGTCGTCGTTGCCCGGTCCGCCGACGACGACGTCGTTGCCTCCGATCGTGTCGTTCTGGAACTGGTTGGCGTTGTCTCCCTGGGCCAGGTCGGCGTGCGAGCCGCCCTGGATCCAGTCGTCACCCTCGCCGCCGAAGACGTTCGTGCGCCCGGCGCCGCCGAGCACCACGTCGTTCCCCGTGCCGGCGAAGATGTCGTTCGGCGTGTCGTTGCCGCCCACCACGAAGTCGTTCCCGTGGCTCGCGAGCAGCAGGTTCACGCCGGGACCGCCGTTGATGGCGTCGTTGCCGAGACCACCCTTGATGTTGTCGTCGCCGAAGCTGTCCGTGAGGATGTCGTCGCCCGGTCCGCCGATGATCTCGTCGTTCCCGGAACCACCCTCGATGCGGTCGTTCCCGCCGTAGCCCCACAGCGCGTCGTCACCCTGGCCGCCGCGGATGCGGTCGTCCCCGGTGCGGTTGCCGTGGATCTCGACGTGCTCGTCGCCGTCCCAGCGGTACGTGCCGTCACCCATCTGCGAGAGCTGCTCCGGCCACGGGTCGGGCAGGTTCTCGAGGTCGAGCGACGGGTCCGGGACGGAGAAGATGTCCGCCGGCAGGAGCGACGCGTCGGTGTTGCGCTGGATCAGCTTGGCGAACGAGTTCGCCTCGAGCGCCGCGAAGAGCTGGTTCCCCTGGTTGCGGAACAGGTAGTAGAACCGGTCGCCGAACTGCAGGTTCTCCAGCTGCTTCTCGAACACGAAGTTGAACGTCGAGCCGAGCATGCCGCCGAACGGGTCGAGCGCCTCGGCGAGGCCACCCGTCCAGAAGTCGACGTCCTCGAGACCCGTCGTCGTGAGGCCGTCGGGCTGGTTCGCCCACGCCCCCGTGCTGTGCACGAAGTCGACGCGGTCGGCCGGGGCCTCCTGCGCGAGCGGTGCGAGCCCGGCGATGACGGCCTCGACCTCCGGGGACACGGCGAGCGTGCCACCGAGGACGACGATGCGTCCGGGGTCGAGCTGCCCGATCGCGTCGACGACCACCTGCGGGACCGCGCCGGTCGGCGGGACCAGCAGGACCGGGGCACCGGACAGGCCGGCGACCGGTCCCACGGCCAGGCCGTCGGGGAAGTTCGTGCCGGTGGTCAGGTACAGCGTGTCGACCGGTCCGGTGAACTCCGCGAGGGCGAGCATCGCCGCGGTGTCGTAGCGCGTGTCCCCGGCGACGCGGGTGACCGTGGCCCCGGGCAGGGCGGCACGGATCTGCGCCTCGGGCGTCGCGCCGATGGCGATCGGGCCGCCGAGGACGACGACCCGGCTCGGTGCGAGCCGGACGAGCTCGGCCCGCGTGGCGGCCGGCAGGCCGTCGCGCGCCGTGAGCAGGATCGGGTGCCCGTCCCGCGACGCGAACGCCGACGCGGCGAGCGAGTCGGGGAAGTTCTCGCCGGTCGCGACGTACACCGTGTCGACCGACCCGCTCGGGATGAGCGCCTGGCTGATGAGCGCGGCCGTGTCGTACCGCGTCGTCCCCGCGACCCGCGTCACCGGGCCGGACGTGTAGCCACCCAGGTTGTTGACCACGGTGTCGAGGACGGCGAGCGGCCCGCCGAGCACCACGATGGTCTGGGGGCGCAGGCGCAGGAGCTCCGCGGCGGTGGCGGCCGGGACGGCGTCCCGGTCCACCAGGAGGATGGGCCCGTCGCCCGCCGCCGCAGCCGGTCCGCCGGCGAGGGCGTCGGGGAAGTTGTGGCCCGTCGTGATGTACACGACCGGCACCCCGGGCTCGCCCGCCGCGGGGGTGGGGAAGTGCGAGCTGCTGATCTGCGCCGCCGTGTGGAAGCGCGTGTCCCCGGCAAACCGCTGGACGAAGCCCTCGCCGGACGGCGTGCCGTTGACCAGCAGGGACGCCGCGTTCCGCTTCCCCTCGACCGTGGTCTCGGCGAGGATCGACGGGTGGGTGCCGTACGCGGCCACGAAGTTGATCAGCGACGCGTTGCTCCCGCCGCGACCGAAGTTGTTGCCGTTCTTGAGCCCGAGACCGAAGTCGAACCAGCTCTCGTACGGCTGGAGTGTCGGGGAGCCCGACGCGGCGTAGAACGTGCGGCGCGCCTCCTGGAGCCCCGGCGTCCCGGTGTCACGACCGCGCAGCATGTTGATCGTCGCGAGGTCGAGCGGCAGGCCGAGCAGGTTGTTGCGCAGGGTGCTGATGACGTGCTCGTCGATCTGGCCCGCGACCTGGTTGGTCGTGCCGTTGACGACGGCGCCCGCGGCCTGCTCGGGTGTCAGGGTCCCGTCGTCGTCGTACGTGCGTGGGTTGAGGAAGCCGTCGAGCAGGCTGACGCTCTCGGTCCCGAAGCCCACGCGTTCGATCTCCTCGGTGAGCATCGAGTGCCCGAACCGGTACACGACGTGCGCGTACTCGGCCACGATGGCCGGGTCGATCGTCGCGTCGTAGCTGTTCTCGTTGAAGACGATCGGGTCGACGTTCGGCTGGACCTTGCGGGCGAACTCCTCGAACACGAGGTGCTGGTACTGCATCTCGGTCGCGAAGCGGGCCGCCTGGAAGAGCCGCTGCTCGTACGACCAGTCGTCGTCCTCGGGCCCGGGGAGCTCGTCGCCCGCGCGCTTGGTCGGCCACTGGTGCTCGAGACCCTGGTAGGCCTTCTGCAGCTCGGGGTTCTCAGCGAGCACGCCGTCGATGTAGCCGACGAGCCGGTTGTGCTCGGAGTGGAACACGTGGTGCACGGCGGTGAGACCGATGTTCTCGTTGCCGCGGCCGTCGCCGGTGACGAAGTGCTCGTCGAGGGAGACGTTGTCGTAGCCGGCGAGGGACTGGTCCGTGACCGGCGAGCCGTCGGCGTTGAACAGCGGCACGCCCGGCGGGATCGGGCTGCCCTCGTCGTCGAACTGCTGCGGCACGAGGTTGCCCTCGGCGTCGAACAGCGGCGTCGAGCCGTGCGCGATGTCGTCGAGGAAGGAGTGCGCGGTGCGCAGCGCGTTCGTGGTCGGGACCGGCTCGGCGGGGTTGCCCTCGACGTTCAGCGCGTCCTCGGTCTCGGGGTCGCCGTCCTCGTCCGTGACGAGGAGCGGGAACCCGCCCGGCCCGGGGATGAAGTTGCCGTAGAGGTCCACCGCGACCTGCGGCACGTTCAGCACGTCCGCGTCCGTGAGGTCGATGCCCAGGACCTCGCGCGCCTGCTGCTTCACGTCGGCCCACGTGGCGAGACCGCCGCGTCCACCGCCCGGGAGCGACCCGTCGAGGAGCCGCCCGGTGTCGTGCGGGACGCCGTCGCGCAGCTCGTACTCGCGCAGGAACACCTGGTGAGCGGGGTGCGACGTGTACGTCTGGTTCTGGTCGACGAACGGCGTCGTCTGGTTGTTGTGCTCGTCGTCGGCCGTGCCGATGACGCCGTCGGGCCCGGGAAGGCGCGTGGCGCGCGTGAGGACGAGGAAGTTGGTCTGCGACGCCGGGTCGTACAGGGGGTCGTCGGGCTGGAGCGGGACGACGAGCGTGCCGTTGCCGCCCTTGTTCACGAGGTCGAGGCCGTGGTCGAAGAACTGGCCGAAGAACGTGAACCAGGCGTTGAAAGGGGCGGAGAGGCCCTCGTCCGGCGCCGTGTTCGGGATGTACACGGAGCCGTCGGGACGGACCTCGCCGCCCTCGGTGCTCTCCGCCGCGTTGACGGCGGCGGGGTTGTCGGCGCTCTGGTCGACGATGAGGTTGGAGATGATGCGCGGGTCGGCGTCGTAGACGAAGCTGCCGGGCGCGAACATCGAGTAGCACGTGGTGCCCGCGGCGCACGGGTCGGTGGCGCCGGGCGGGTTCGGCGGCGAGAACGGGGGACCGGGGTCCGCCTCGCGCCACGTCGTCCCCAGGAGCCGCGGGAACGGGCGGTCGGCGCTGCCGTAGTCGGACTGCCCGGTGAGCAGGTTGTTGAACGAGCCGTCGACGGTGCGCAGGCCGAACGGCAGGGCCGGGCTCGGGACGCACTTGCCGCTCGTGTCGGTCGGGTCGTCGCAGAGCAGCGTGCCGCCGGCGGAGTGCGCCTCGGCGATGTGGATCTGCTTGAGGATGAACTCGAGGTCGTGCGCCGTGAGGCGGAACGACGGGTCGGGATCGGTGACGGCCGCGGCCGGGGTGCTCGCGAGGGTGCCCGCGAGGATAAAGGCGAAGAATGCGGCGACGAACTTTCTGGTGCGCCCATTCCGCCGCGCTCGTTCCGAGCGCAATTCATTGAGCTTCATGGCGTCTTGTACCCCTTTGAACGGTGCTGTCGTCGTTGGCAGCACAACGGTTCGTGGCGTCACGCTACTGCTCGGGTCAAGGTGAACGGTAGGTGAACACCGGGTGAACTCGACCGGCACGAAACGATGTTCGAGTGACAGCGCCAGACAGCAGTTGGACGATTGTCTGGGTCATTTGAGCCGATTATTTTCGCGTCCTACCTGGTCATGCGTCCGACTCCGCGTGCGTGCAGTCGGCCTCGGGACCAACGTCACCGGTCCGCCCACCGAGGTCCCGCGCACGGGCCCACGGAGCGGACGCAGCGGCGCACGTCACACACGGGCACTAGGCTGTGGGCGTAAACCCACCATCGTCGCGGGCGCGCACGCGGCGTCCCGGGTTTCCCTGCCCGGGTCGGCCGTACCCCATTGCCGAAGCGCCCGCAGCCCTGCCCCGAAGGAGCACCTGTGGCCAGCATCGAAGCCGTTGGAGCGCGCGAGATCCTCGACTCCCGCGGAAACCCGACCGTCGAGGTCGAGGTCGTCCTGGACGACGGGACGTTCGCCCGCGCCGCCGTGCCGTCGGGCGCGTCGACCGGTGCGTTCGAGGCCGTCGAGCGCCGTGACGGCGACAAGTCCCGCTACCTGGGCAAGGGTGTCGAGGGCGCGGTCAACTCCGTGATCGACGACATCGCCCCGGAGCTCATCGGCTTCGAGGCCGAGGACCAGCGCCTCATCGACGCCGCCCTCATCGACCTCGACGGCACCCCCAACAAGGGCAAGCTCGGCGCGAACGCGATCCTCGGCGTCTCGCTCGCCGTCGCGAAGGCCGCCGCGAAGAGCGCCGGTCTCGACCTGTACCGCTACGTCGGCGGCCCGAACGCGCACGTCCTGCCCGTGCCGATGATGAACATCCTCAACGGCGGGTCCCACGCGGACTCGAACGTCGACATCCAGGAGTTCATGGTCGCCCCGATCGGCGCGTCGTCGTTCCGCGAGGCGCTGCGCACCGGCGCCGAGGTCTACCACTCGCTCAAGTCCGTGCTCAAGGAGAAGGGCCTGGCCACGGGGCTCGGCGACGAGGGCGGCTTCGCGCCGAACCTCGCGAGCAACCGCGAGGCGCTCGACCTCATCCTCGTCGCGATCGAGAAGGCCGGCTTCACGCCGGGCACCGACGTGACGCTCGCGCTCGACGTGGCGTCGACCGAGTTCTTCTCCGACGGCGCGTACCAGTTCGAGGGCGGCGCGAAGACGCCGGCCGAGATGATCGCGTACTACGAGCAGCTCGTGCGCGACTACCCGCTGGTCTCCATCGAGGACCCGCTGTCCGAGGACGAGTGGGACAGCTGGGCGCAGCTCGTCTCCGAGGTCGGCGACAAGGTGCAGATCGTCGGCGACGACCTGTTCGTCACCAACCCCGAGCGCCTCGCGAAGGGCATCGAGCTCAAGGCCGCGAACTCGCTCCTGGTCAAGCTCAACCAGATCGGCACGCTCACGGAGACGCTCGACGCCGTCGAGCTCGCGCAGCGCAACGGCTTCACCGCGATGGTGTCGCACCGCTCGGGCGAGACCGAGGACACGACGATCGCCGACCTGTCCGTCGCGACGAACGCCGGCCAGATCAAGACCGGTGCCCCCGCCCGCGGCGAGCGCATCAACAAGTACAACCAGCTCCTGCGCATCGAGGAGGCGCTGGACGACGCCGCGCGCTACGCCGGCCGCGGCGCGTTCCCGCGCTGGTCGGCGCAGGCCTGACCGTCCGGTCACGCGCACGCCGCCGGGGTGACCCGGCACCCGGAGCCCGGTGGGCCGCACGTCGGCCCGCCGGGCTCCGGCGCGTCCGGGTGAAGATGTCGTGTCGATCGGCTCACGTTCGCGGACGCACCGCGCGTGCTCCCCGGCCGGTGCCTCCCGGGGCACCACAATCGACCCATGCCCTCCTCGCGCCGTCCTCCGCGTCCCGGCGCCGCCGCGCGGCCGGGGACCGGGCCGACCCGAGGGTCCTCGGGGACCAAGCCGACGTCGCGCGGGACCTCCGCGGGGTCGTCGGCGTCGCAGCCCGCGTCGGGCGCGCGGGGCGCGTCGGCGAGGAAGCCCGCGCGCTCGACGTCCGCGTCCGCGGCGTCCGCGGGTGCGCGCCGACCGGCCGCACGCCCGACCACGCCGCGCCGTGCTCCCGGCCCCGCGCGGGAGGACCGGCGCCGCAGCCGGCACGGATTCCTGCTGCCGGAGGTCGTCACGGTCCGCACGCTCGTGCTGTCCGTCGTCGTCCTCCTCGCCGTCGTGCTCCTGCTGCCCACGCTGCGCGCGTACGTCAACCAGACGGGCGAGCTGCGCGAGCTCCGGGGAGACCTGGAGCAGGCGCAGGCCGAGCACGACGAGCTCGAGGCCGAGCTCGCGCGGTGGGACGACCCGGCGTACGTGGTGCGTGAGGCGCGCGACCGGCTCAACTTCGTCATGCCGGGCGAGCGGCCGTGGCGCGTGCTCGACCCGGAGACCGTCGTCGACGACACCGACCCCCAGACGGGCCGGACGATCACCGACGGGCCGGTGCGCGGGTACGAGGCGGGCACGCCCTGGTACGAGGCGATCTGGGCGTCGGTGCAGGTCGCGGGCGGCCAGCCGGCGTCGTCGGGCCAGGAGGGCGACGGCGAGGGCGGCGCGGGCACGACGCCGTCCGAGGGCGCGCAGCAGCCCGACGACGGGACGTCGCCCGCGAGCGGGGAGAATGGGTGACGCGTCGACCCGACGCGACCGACCGACCCGGAGGACAACCCGTGCCCGACGCCCGCCTGGCCATCCCCGCCGACGACCCGGACGCCGTCGTCACCGAGCGTGACCTCGAGACGCTCGCGGAGCAGCTCGGGCGCACGCCGCGCGGCGTCGTCGGCATCGCCGCGCGGTGCGTGTGCGGGCGTCCGCTGGTCGTCCGCACGGCGCCGCGGCTGGAGAACGGGACGCCGTTCCCGACGACCTTCTACCTCACGAGCCCCGGCGCGGTCGCGGCCGCGTCGACGCTCGAGGCGAACGGCGTCATGAAGGAGATGTCGCAGCGGCTCACCGAGGACGCCGAGCTCGCGGCCGCGTACGGCCGCGCGCACGAGCACTACCTCGCCGAGCGCGAGGCGCTCGGCCACGTCGAGGAGATCGACGGCATCTCGGCCGGCGGCATGCCGACGCGCGTCAAGTGCCTGCACGTGCTCGTCGGGCACGCGCTGGCCGCGGGGCCGGGCGTGAACCCGCTGGGCGACGAGGCGCTCGAGCGCGTGCGCGACGTGTGGCGGCCCGACCGCTGCACCTGCTGACCGCGTGGCACGCTTGGACGCATGACCTCAGGCTCCACCTCCGCGCCGGGCGCGCTCGCCGCCGGCTCCCCGACCGTACCCGTCCCGCCCGGCGTCTCGCGCGTCGCCGCGATCGACTGCGGCACCAACTCGATCCGCCTCCTCGTCGCGGACGTCGACCCGGCCGCGGGCACGCTCGTCGACCTCGACCGGCGCATGGAGGTCGTCCGGCTCGGCCAGGGCGTCGACCGCACGGGCCGCCTCGCACCCGAGGCCCTCGCGCGCACGCTCGACGCCGCACGCCGCTACGCCGGCGTGATCGCCGAGCTCGGTGCGACGCGGACGCGGTTCGTCGCGACGTCGGCCACGCGCGACGCCGAGAACCGCGACGAGTTCGTCGCGGGCGTGCTCGACGCGCTGGGCGTCGAGCCCGAGGTCGTCTCGGGCGAGGAGGAGGCGGCCCTGTCCTTCCGCGGCGCGACGTCGACCGTCGCGTCGGTGCGCCCCGGGCCGTACGTCGTCGTCGACCTCGGCGGCGGCTCCACGGAGCTCGTGCTCGGCACGGCCACGCCGGACGCCGCGTACTCGATGGACGTCGGGTGCGTGCGCATGACGGAGCGGCACCTGCGGTCGGACCCGCCGACGGCCGAGGAGGAGGCCGCGGCGCGTGCCGACGTGCGCGCCGCGCTCGACGACGCGGCGCGCGTCGTGCCGCTGGGGCGGGCCGCGACGCTCGTGGGGCTCGCGGGCTCGGTGACCACGGTGACCGCGCACGCCCTCGGTCTGGCGCAGTACGACCGCGACCGGATCAACGGCGCCGTGCTGTCGGTCGAGCAGGTCCTCGCGGCGTGCGACGACCTGCTGCACCGCACGCGCGCGGAGCGTGCGTCGCTCGGCTTCATGCACCCCGGGCGCGTGGACGTCATCGGCGCGGGCGCGCTCGTGTGGTCGGAGGTCGTGCGCCGGGTGCGCGACGACGTCGCGGCCGCGGGCGGCTCGCTCACCGACGTCGTGACGAGCGAGCACGACATCCTCGACGGCATCGCCTGGTCGATCGCCTGACGCTCTCGCGCCCCGGTCCGGCGCGCGCCGAATGTCGCGTCTGCGCGGTCGCCCGGGGCGGGCGTGGGGCGCGTCACGCCCGTCAGACGGACGCTCCGGCTCGCCAGTGCCGCGAGCGGTAATACTCTGGAACCATGCCTCAGAATGACCTGACCTCGGTCAGCCGTGCCCAGACCGCTTCGCCGCGGCCCCGGAAGGTGCCTCGGGTCGTCGTCCTCGGCGGCGGCTCCGTGGGCCTGTACGCCGCGCGCCGACTGCGCAAGAAGCTCGGGCGCCGCGAGGCGGCGATCGTCGTCGTGGACCCGCGCCCGTACATGACGTACGCGCCGTTCCTCCCCGAGGCGGCCGCGGGCTCGATCGACGGTCGCGACGTCGTCGCGCCGCACCGCCGCGCGCTCAAGGGCGTCGACGTGCTGCAGGGCAAGGTCGTCGCGGTCGACCACGCCGCGCGCCGCGTCACGATCCACCCGGAGGAGGGCGACGACTACTCGGTCACGTACGACCACCTCATCGTCGGCCTCGGCTCCGTCTCGCGCACGCTGCCCATCCCGGGCCTCGCGGAGAACGCGATCGGCTTCAAGAACGTGGAGGAGGCCATCGCGGTCCGCAACCACGTGCTCAACCGCATGGACGTCGCGTCGTCCACGTGGGACGAGAAGCTGCGTCGCCGCATGCTCACCTTCACGTTCGTCGGTGGCGGGTTCGCGGGCATCGAGGCGCTGGCCGAGATCGAGGACATGGCGCGCTACGCGACGCGCAACTACGCGACGATCGAGGAGAAGGACCTCCGCTTCGTCATGATCGAGGGCGCGGGCCGCATCCTGCCCGAGCTCAGCGAGCCCATGGCGGAGTACGCGCTGGAGGAGCTGAAGAAGCGCGGCATCGAGTTCCACCTCAGCACGTTCCTGTCGTCGTGCGTCGACGGCCACGTCGTCACGTCGACGGGCGTCGAGTTCGACTCCGACACGATCGTGTGGACGGCTGGCGTCAAGGCCAACCCGGTCATCAAGGAGGCGTCGGACCTCCCGGTCGACAAGCTCGGCCGCGTGATCGTGCTCCCGACGCTCCAGGTCGCGGACGCCGAGGGCAACGTCGTGCCGAACGCCTGGGCCGCGGGCGACTGCGCCGCCGTCCCGGACGTGCTCAACCCCGGCAAGTTCTGCCCGCCGAACGCCCAGCACGCGATCCGTGAGGCGACGCGCCTCGCGGACAACCTCGCGCTCGAGCTGCACAGCGAGCCGCCGGTCGAGTACCGCCACAAGAACGTCGGCACCGTGGCGTCGCTCGGCCTGTACAAGGGCGTCGCGGAGCTGTTCGGCGTGTTCAAGCTCCGCGGTACGCCCGCGTGGCTCATGCACCGCGGCTACCACGTCATGGCGATGCCGACGGGCAACCGCAAGATCCGCATCTTCATCGGCTGGATGGGCCAGTTCCTCATGGGCCGCGAGCTCGTCTCGCTCGGCTCGCTGCACGACCCGCGCGCCGAGTTCCGCGCCGCGTCCGTGCCGCCCAAGAAGGACGGCGAGCCGGTCAAGCAGACCGCGCAGGGGTCGGCCGCAGCCGCCGAGTCCGGCGCGGGCACGGTCGACGCGGACGACCGGACGCCTGCCGCCAAGGCGTCCTGACCGCACGCCGGGACTCCCGGCGTCCTGCCCGACGACGAGGGGCGAGCCGCACGCGCGGCTCGCCCCTCGTCGTTCCCCGGCTCCGGTCGGCGGCCGGGGCCGAGCACGTCGCGGTAGATTCGGCGCGCGCCCCCATGGCCCAACTGGCAGAGGCAGCCGGCTTAAACCCGGCGTGTTCCGGGTTCGAGTCCCGGTGGGGGCACCACGAGCCGGTGCCGCGCTACGAGAGCCCTGTCGGCCCCTCGGGCTCGGCGGGCGGCGTCGCCGCCTGGCCGAGGACGACGACCGTGCCGTCCGGGTCCTGCACGCGCGCGACGCGTTCGCCCCAGGGCTGGTCCGTCGGCGGCTCGAGCACGGGGACGCCCGCGGCGGCGAGGTGCTCGACGGCGCGGTCGCAGTCGTCGACGTAGACCCACAGCGCGGTGCGCGGCACGCCCGCGGGCGCCGTGCCGTCGTCGAGGCCGATCCCGAGCGGCGACCCGCCCACGTGCACGCTCACGTAGACGGGCGGCCCGTCGTCGGGAAAGGCGTACTCGACCGTCCCGCGCAGCAGGTCGCGGTAGAAGCCGAGCGACCGCTCGACGTCGGCGACGGTCAGGATCGGGAAGAGGCTGCGGAACATGGCGTCGCTCCTCGGTGCACGCTGCGGAACCTCCCCCATGGTGCGCGCCGGACGGCCGGACCGCCCTCCGAGCGGCCGCGACCGACGGGCGGGCCGTCAGGTGCCGGCCCGGCCCGACGGGCGGCCCGGCGCTCAGCGCGCGAGGAGCTCGTCGGTCGTCGTGCCGGGCAGGGACAGCGTGACGCGCGTGCCCCACGGGTCGTGCACGACGACCGAGCGACCGTCGTCGGCGTGCTGCAGCCCGCGGCTGCGCAGGCGCGCGACGAGGGCGTCGAGGTCCTCGCGGCCGGGCACGGTGATCGCGACGTCCCCGAGCCCGAGGCTCGCGGCCCGCGGCCCGGCGCCCGCGCTGTTCCAGACGTTCATCGCGACGTGGTGGTGGTAGCCGCCGGCGGACGCGAACAGGGCGCCGCTGTACCCGCTCAGCGTCGCCTCGAACCCGAGGGCGTCGACGTAGAAGTCGCGCGCCGTCGCGACGTCGCCCACCTGGAGGTGCACGTGGCCGACGCGCCCGGCGAGCGACGGGCCGGCGTCGTACGCGTCCTGGGTGAGGTGGGAGCGCAGGTAGGCGTTCGGGTCGAGGAACGTCGTGGTCATGAGGATCTGGCCGCGCTCGCGCACCCACGTCTCGCGCGGGCGGTCCGTGTAGAGCTCGACGCCGTTGCCCTCGGGGTCGGTGAAGTAGAACGCCTCGCTGACGAGGTGGTCGCTCGACCCGACGAAGGAGCCGCGGCGGTCCTGCGCGGCGCGGTAGACGGTCGCGGCGAGGCTCGGTGCGTCGTCGAAGAGGAACGCCGTGTGGAACAGCCCGGCCTGGCGCGGGTCGACGGGCGGCAGGCCCGGGGTGTGGACGAGGCGCAGCATCGGCGTCGTGCCGCGGCCGAGCACGCGGTGCACCTCGGTGCCGCGCGTGCGCTCCTCGAGCGGCGCGAGCGCGAACGCGCCCGTGTAGTAGGACGTCATCTGCTCGAGGTCGCCGACGCGCAGCGTGACGGCGTCCATGCTCGTGGACGGTGACAGGGACCGGTCGGTCGGGGTGCTCGTCATGGTGGCTCCAACTGTTGTCGCTACAACTATATTCCCACACTCGCGAGCGTGCTCCCGACGCGCGCCCGTCCTTGCTAGGGTCGCCCCGAACCACGCGGGGTGTCCCGTCCGGGCGTGCGCCCGGGCCGAGGGACTGAGACGAGCGGTACGGCCGCCCGGACCCGTCGAACCTGATCTCGCTAGCACGAGCGGAGGAACGTGGGCATGACGACGCCTGCTGCCATCACCCGGACCCCTGTCCTCGCGGACGACCCGACCGCGCTCGTCCGGCCCGGGGAGGGCGGCTTCACGGCCGGCCTCGCCCGCCGGTACGCGCCCCTCTTCGACGCCTTCTACGACCACCCGTTCCTCGCCGGCCTGCGCGACGGGTCCGTCGACCCGGCGGCCGTGCGGCACTACGTGGGCCAGGACCACCAGTACCTCACGGCCTACCTGCGCTGCTACGGGCTCGGCATGGCCCTCGCGCCCGACCGGTCGTGGGCGCAGTACTTCCACGACAAGGCGGGGTTCCTCCTCGACGACGAGTCCCACGCGCACCACGCGATGTGCGACTTCCTCGGGGTGACGTACGAGGAGGCGCAGACGGACCGCCTCGCCCCGAGCGCGCAGGCGTACGTCGACCACATGCTCGCCGCCGGCCGTGACTCGCTCGGCGTCCTCCTCGCGGCGCTCCTGCCGTGCCCGTGGACCTACATCTGGTCCGCCCGGCGGTTCTGGCTCGCCGAGCGTGCGACGACACCGGGCGCGATCGGGGACGACCACCCCCTCGCCGGCTGGTGGGCGTTCTACGCCGCCGAGCGGACCGAGGGCGTCCTCGCGGACCTGCGCGCGCGCCTCGACGCGCTCGCCGCGGACGCGGGCGAGGCCGAGCGCGCCCGCATGGAGCGCGCGTTCGAGCAGAGCTGCCGCCACGAGACCCGGTTCTGGCAGATGGCCTGGTCGCTCGAGGACTGGTGACGGCGCCGCTTACGCCAGGAGCAGATCCGCGCCCGGGGGCCTCGGCACCCGGGCGCGGCGCGGGTAGCGTGACCGCATGGACGTGACGAGCGCCACGGCGGCGACCCACCGTTCCCGCGGCGACGGGCGGCCGGAGCCGCTCCTGCGGCACGTCATCGGCGGCATCCTGCGGCGGGCGCGGCGCGCGCAGGGACGCACGCTCGTCGACGTCGCGGCCGCCGCGCGCGTGTCCACCGCGTACCTCTCGGAGATCGAGCGCGGTCGCAAGGAGGCCTCCTCGGAGGTGCTCGCCGCGGTGTGCGGCGCGCTCGGCCTGCGGCTCGTCGACCTCGTGGCGCGCACGGGGGAGGAGCTGCGGCCGGTCGCGCCCGTGCGCGTCCTGTCCGCGGTCCGCGAGCGCGGCGCGCTCTCCGCGCCCCGGCACCCCGCCCCCGTGGGCGAGCCGGTGCGCGACCTGCCCGTCGCGCGCGCCGTGCGCACGCTGCCGTCAGGCGCGCGCACCCCGGACGCCCTCCTCGTCGCCGCCTGACCCGGACGGCGTGTCGCGCCGGGTCCGGAGGTGCGACGCGCGGTTACGGTCGGTCCATGACGGAGCCGCAGACCGACGGCGCGGCGGCGCCGGGCGCGCCGACCCTCCAGGACCTCGTCGACGAGGCCGCGTTCGTCTCGCACGAGCACCAGCTCCACCTCGCGGACCTCCACGGCGACGACGCCTGGAACGCCGACCTGGTCGCGGGCACGCTGACGTTCACCGCGCCCGACGGCGGGACGACGACGTGCCGGGTCCAGTTCCTCGGCACCGCGGCACCAGGTCCGGGGACCTGGATGTGGGCGTGGAACAACGTCAACGGCTTCCCCGACGCCGTGCTCGACGCCGCCGAGCGGACCCGTGCGACCGGGCTCCGCGAGGCCGAGGAACCCGAGCACCCGCTCACCGACGACCTGCCGTACCGCTACACGCTCGCGGCGAAGGCGGTGACCCGGTCCTGGACCCACTACAGCGCGCCCGTCGGGGGCGGGACGCGCGCGTGGCTCCTCGTCGAGCACGACGACCTCGTCCTGCCCGCACCCACCGTGCCGCGGGTCGTGCGCACGCTCAGCGAGGGCCTGCTCTCCACGACGGTCGTCGACCACCGGCGCGCCCTCGCGTCCTACGCGTCGGTGCGCGGCCTCGAGACGTCGCAGGACGTGGCCGGGTCGGTGACGCTCGTCGTGCCCGACGGGACGGTGACCGTGAGCTTCGACGACGCCGGACGCCTCGCCGGCATCGCGGCGTCGTCGTCCCCGGCTTCCGGACCGGAGCCCGAGACAGAGCTCGATCCCGCACCGGAGCCTGCGGTCGAGCCGGCACCCGTGGCCGCGCCCGAGCCCGAGGCCGCTCCCGAGCCTGGGCCGGAGCCTGAGACGCCTCGGCCCACGACGCCGGACGCCGGCCCCGCGCCCGAGGAGCCGACCCCCGGCCCCGCGGCGGACGCCGTCGTCGACCCGCCCGCCGACCGGCCGGAGCCGCGCCGCCGGTCGTGGTTCCGGCGGCGCGGGTAGACCTCCGCGCCGAGCGCGTCACGACCTGGGCGTCACGCCGCCGTGGCGAGCTTGCGCGACGTCACGACGGCGTCGGCGATCCCGTACTCGACGGCCTGGCGCGCGGTGAGCACGAGGTCGCGGTCGGTGTCGGCGCGCAGGCGCTCGACGGTCTGGCCCGTGTGCCGCGACAGGACCTCCTCCGTCTCCGAGCGGATGCGCAGGATCTCCTCCGCCTGGATCGACAGGTCGGAGATGGTGCCCTCGCCGCCGCCGGACGGCTGGTGCAGCAGGACGCGCGAGTGCTCGAGCACGAACCGCTTGCCCGGCGTCCCCGCCGCGAGCAGCACGGCGGCGGCCGAGGCGGCCTGGCCCATGCAGATGGTCGAGACGTCGCAGCGGACGAACTGCATCGTGTCGTAGATCGCCATGAGCGCGGTCGCGGAGCCGCCCGGGGAGTTGATGTACAGGCCGATCTCCTGGTCGGGCGCGTCGGACTCGAGGTGCAGGAGCTGCGCCATGACGACGTTGGCGACGCCGTCGTCGATCTCCGTGCCGAGGAACACGATGCGCTCCGAGAGCAGGCGGGAGAAGACGTCGAACGCGCGCTCGCCGAGCGGGGTGCGCTCGACGACGGTCGGGATCGTGTAGCTCGCCATCACAGCCCCACCTTCCGGGCGGAGCGGGCGGGACGGACGTCGTCGACGGACTCGACGATCCGGTCGACCATGCCGTACTCGAGCGCCTGCCGGGCGGTGAACCAGCGGTCGCGGTCGGAGTCCTCCGCGATGGTCTCGACGCTCTGCCCCGTGCTCTCGGCGAGCAGCCGGTGCATGAGGCCCTTGGTGTACACGAGGTTCTCGGCCTGGATCGCGATGTCGACGGCGGTGCCGCCGATGCCGGCGGAGGGCTGGTGCATCATGATCCGCGCGTGCGGCAGCGCGTACCGCTTGCCGGGCGTGCCCGCGCACAGGAGGAACTGCCCCATGCTCGCGGCGAAGCCCATCGCGACGGTCGACACGTCGTTGGGGATGAGCCGCATCGTGTCGTAGATCGCGAGCCCGGCGCTCACCGAGCCGCCGGGGGAGTTGACGTAGAGCGCGACGTCCGCGCGCGGGTCCTCCGCGGAGAGCAGGAGGAGCTGCGCGCACAGCCGGTTCGCGACGGCGTCGTCCACGGCCGTGCCGAGGACGACGATGCGCTGGTGGAGCAGGCGCGTGGTGAGCTGGTCGTCGAAGGAGGAGGCGGCCACGGCGGCGGCCTCCGCGTGCGGGGTGCGTGCGGTGCTGGTCATGCCACCCACAGTGCCCCGCGGGGCGGCCCGGCGGACGGGCGATCTGCCGTCGGCACATCTGCCGACGGCAGAGCCGCCCGTCCGCCCGTCCGGCTAGCGGATCGGCCAGTCTCGTTGCTCGACCACGATCCCGCTCGGTGACGGGCTGATCGTGACGTACACCTTGGCGGTGCGCTGCGTCCCGTAGGGGTTCCCGAGGATGCACCCGAGGTCGACGTAGCCGCCGGCGGAGAGATGCTCGGTCCACGAGTAGCTACCGATGCGGTTGCCGTCGTAGTAGCACTGGAAGGTGTACGTGCCCGAGGGGAACGTCGCGTTGGCGTTGACGCGGAACACGGTGCACATGCTGCCGGTGCAGTTCCCGTAGCCGGGCTGGGTGTTGCGCTGGGGGCCACGCGTGACCCAGATCCGCGGCGGCTCGGGGCGCTTGTCCGTCGTGAACGTCGCCTGGCCGCTCCACGCGCCGCACCCGGCCGCGTTGCACGCGCGCGCCCGCAGCCGGTACGTCTGGTCGTAGTCGGACCCGACGTCCACGCTCTGGCCCGTGCCCGTCCGGTTCTGCGCGCCCGAGAGCTCCCACTCGTAGCGCGTGATCGCGTTGCCGCCGTTCGACGACGGCGCCGAGATCGTGAACCGGCCGCGGTTCTCGCCGGTGCGGGACGAGGAGACGCCGGGCGTGCCCGGCTTCTGGTAGGCGCTGACCTGTGCCGAGGCCGGGCTCGAGGTCGACGTCCCGCCGGCGTTCGTCGCGGTCACGGTGAATGTGTACGTGCCCGCGCTGAGGCCCGTGAAGTCCACCGACGTCCCGGAGACCTCGCGCTTGGCGCCGCCCGGCGACGCCGTGACGGTGTACTTCGTGATCGGGCTGCCGTTCGCGTCGGCGGCGCCCCACGAGACGCGCGGGATGCCGCTGTCCTGCGAGCTCGAGCCCACGTTCTGGACGCTCGGACGCGGGGGCGCCTCGGGTCGGCCGTACGGCACGACGGCGGCCGAGGCCGGGCTGGCCGCGGTCACGCCCGCCTTGTTCTCGGCCGTCACCGTGAACGTGTACGACGACTCGTTGTCGAGGCCGGTCGCCTTGTGGCTGAGGCCCGTCAGCGTCAGCGGGGCCCCGTCCGGCGACCCGTTGCGGTACCGCTGGAGGTGGTAGGCCTTGATGGCGTCGCCGTTCTCGAACGGCTGCGCCCACGACACGTCGATCGAGCCGCCGTTGAGGGGCGAGTCCGCCGCGCGGCTCGCTGTCGGCGTCTTCGGGACGTCGGGCAGGCCCGCCGGGATCTCCTCGGCGGAGTACTCGCCCCACTCGGACGGGTCGGGCGCGAGGTTCACGGCCTGGACGCGCACCCGGTAGGCGACGCCGTTCTGCAGGCCTGTCCACACGACCTGGGTGCCGGCGAGCGCCTGCATCTGCACCGCGCCGCTCGGCGGTGCGGGCGAGATCTCCAGGTTGACCGTCTGGATGGGGGACCGGTCGGTGTAGGTCTTGTTGGTCCAGGTGACGGTGAGGGACTGGTCGCCGAACTCGAGGGTGGGTGCGGCGGGCGGGTCGGGCTTCTCGTCGGGGCGTGCGACGGCGGACGGCGGCGAGGCGGGGCCGTCGCCGACGGCGTTGGTCGCGAAGACGGTGAAGGTGTACTCGACGTTGTTGGTCAGTCCGTCGAGCGTGCACGTGGTGGTGCCGCAGGCCTTCTCGTAGCCGTTCTGGGACCGCACGGTGTAGCCGGTGATGTCCGCGCCGTTGTTGTTCGGCGGGTCCCACGACAGCACGACGGTCTTCGAGCGGACCTCGAGCACCTGCGGGGTCGCGGGCGCCTCGGGCTTGCCCAGCACCTTGAGCTGGACGCGGCCCTCGACCATGCGGTCGGGGTCCTTCGTCGCGTCCTGGATGCGGTAGACGACGACCATGACGCCGACGAACGACTGCTCCGGCGTGACGACCACGTCGTTCCCGCTGTACGACACGTCACCGCTGCCCGTCTCGACGCTCGCACCCACGATCTCGAGCGGCGTGTCCGGGAACGGGTTCGAGTCGTTCGCCAGGACGGGGACCGTCGTCGGCTTGCCCTGGTGCGCGTCGTCGACGGTGTCCTGGTTGGCGCGGGCGAGCGGGCGGGTCGAGGCGACGACGGTGAGCGTCGCCGCGCCCTCGACGGGCGGGTGCTCGCCGTCGGTCACGGTGATCGGCACCTGCACGACGGAGCCCTTGGGCACGTCCGGGGTCGCCTGGGCGCGCAGGGTCGTGCCCTCGACGGTCACGGTCACGCCCTCGGCGCCTCCGGACGCGGCGAACGTCAGGGCGTCGCCGTCGGGGTCGGTCGCGAAGCGCGCGAGGTCGACCGTGGCCTCCTCGCCCGCCGCGACGTCGAGCGTCGGCGTGGAGAGCTCCGGGGGGAGGTTCTCCGGCGGGACGACGCTGATGGGGATCGTCAGCAGCGCCGTGTTGCCGTCGGGGTCGTCCGGTCCGGACCCGTCGGTGACCTCGAACGTCACGGCCGCGGGGCCGACGTACTCGGCGTCCGAGGTGTAGACGATCTCGGTCGTGGACGTGACCTCGCGCGTGCCCTCGAGCGCGGTGACCTTCTCCTCCGTGGTGAGCCGGGGGGTCCTCCCCTCGACGACGAGCACGTGGTCCGTGACGTCGATCGCGAGCGGCTCCCCGCTCACGACCTCCAGGGGCGTGATGCCCGGTCGCAGCGTGGGCGCCTGGTCGGTGAGGCCGGGGACCTTGACGAACGCCTTGGCGGTGAGACCGTCCATGTC
>NZ_JAAFAN010000055.1:0-27592 GCF_010287905.1 Cellulosimicrobium composti | reverse complement strand
GGGGGGGGCCCCCCCCGCCGTGGACTGCTCCGTCAGCGGCCGGTCGAGCCGGCCGCCGGGTCACGAGGGGCTGGTCAGCCGATGTCCTCGAAGAGGGACAGCGTGATGGTCGAGGAGTAGGCGCCGGCGGCGACGTCCTCACCCGTGCGGAGCGTGAGGTCCGCGTTCGCGGTCCACGAGCCCTCGGGGTTGACCTCGGTCGAGTCGAACGCCGAGACGAGGAGGTCCTGGTCCACGAGGCCGGGGCCGTTCTCGAGCTCGGGGTCGACGCCCTCGCCGGCCTCGACGAGGCCGCTGTCGCTGCCGCTCACCAGGGCCGGGGCCCAGCCCAGGTTCTCGGCGCCGATCGTGCCGGCCTCACCGGTGAAGTCCGAGGCGCTGCCCAGGACGTACCAGAACGAGTTCTCGGCGATCTGGTCGGCCGAACGCGTGTCGGTGACCGTGACCTCCGGCAGCGTGCCGGTGAACTCACGGGTCTCGGGGACGGTCGAGTCGACCTCGCTCAGCGTCGTGGAGCTGGAGGCCACGCTGAAGGCGAGGTTGCCCGGCTCGACGGTCGACTCGATCTCGACCGACACGTCGACGTTCGAGTCGTCGCCCACCTGGTCGGCGGAGGCAGCGGACGCGAGGGCGACCGTGCCGATGAGCATCGCACCGAGGGCACCCCCGGCGACGAGCTTCTTCGTTGCTCGTGCGTTCATGTTGTAGCTCTCCATCGTTGGAGTTGTTGTCGGACCGGATCACCATAGCGGCGAACCTGGGGTTTTCACAGGGTCAAGCCAGAAGTGGCCATCCAAAGTTAAGAAAGTGAACAAAGGCGCGGGAGCATGCTCGCGCGTCGTTGCGACCGTCCCTTCCTGGATGCTCGTCGTCGAACAGCAACAGGTGCTCACCACGCTCTGGCACGTGACTCTGCACGGATGATGATGCCATCACTCCAGGGCTGGGTCACCCAGCTGACCATCGCGGGTCGCGCGCGCGCCGCGAGGCTCACGGTCGCCGTCCGGCCGTCCGTGGTCGACGCGTCGGTCACCGTGACGCCGTGCAGGCCGGCGAGGGCCTCCGGGTTCCGCGCGAGGTAGTCCGTGACCTCCGCCCGCACCCCCCCGCTGGTGAGCGTGAGCACCGCGCCGTCGACCGGGTCCGTCGCGGCGCCGGTGTAGAAGGTCTCGTGCGTCATCGAGTCGGCCGCCGCGAGCGCGAGCGCGTCCGCGAGCTCGTAGAGGCGCTTGCGCTCCAGGTGCACCTCCGTCGCGCTCACGACGACGGTCACGAGCAGCAGCGCGAACGCGACGAACGCCGTGGTGAGGAGCATGATCCGGCCGTCCTCGCGCCCTCCCCCGGCCGAGGCCGCGTCGTCCCGCGTGCCGGGCGCGAGTGCCTCGTGCCCGAGCACGTCGGGCACCTGCACGTCGGGCACCTGCACGTCGGGCACGAGGCGCCGCGCGCCGCCGGCCGTCACGGTCGCCTCGCGGCGTACTCGTCGACCGAGGCGACGTGCTGCGCCTCGACCGGGACGGCGAGCGGCACGACGGCACGCGCGAACGAGGGGACGAGCGGCAGCGGCACGTCGAGGCGCACGCGCGCCGTCACCTCGCCGCCCGGCTCGAGGCACGGCGCGGTCGTGCACGCGATCGTCAGGCTCTCGCCGCCGGGCGTGAACCCCTGGTCGTCGAGCGCGAGCACCACGGCCGCGGTCGCGAGCCGGGCGCCCTCCTCGGCCGAGCCGGCGGTGACGAACGCGCGCGCCGCCTCGCGGGACGCGCCCTCGACGGCGAACGTCCCGGCCTGGATGCGACCGACGGTGAGCACCAGGTACAGGACGGGCACGAGCAGGACGAGCGCGACCCCGAGGAACTCGACGACGGCGCTCCCCCGCTGCGTCCCGTCCGAGCCTCCGACGAGCCGTGCGAGCACCCGCACGACGGCGCGGTGCGTCCGGCGTGTCACGGTGCCTCCTCGAGCGCGTGCCCGTCGACCGTCAGCACGCCCGTCGGCCCGAGCAGCCCGACCACGGGCAACGGGGCCGAGACCGTGACCTCGACGACCGGGAGGCCGTCGACGACGGTCTGGCGCACGGAGACGTCCTCGGCGTACCGCGGGGACAGCGCGGCACCGATCAGCGCGCGCGTCCGCGCCGCACCGTCCTGCGGCCCGCGGTCCGCCCGCCCGGCGACCCGCGCCCCCTCGGCCGCGCAGTCCACGAGGGTCGCGCGCACGTGCACCGCGAGCGCCACCTGGACCACTCCCAGGAACAGCACGAGCACGAGGACGGCGACGAGGGTGAAGTCGACGACGGCTGACCCGCGCTCCGGGTCGTCGCGCGTGAGGCCGGGACCGACGACCGTCACGTCAGGGCGCACCGACGCTCGAGATCGCGGTGCTGAACGCCTGGGTCAGCGCCGGACCCGCGACGGCCCACAGCGCGATCACCAGACCCGCGGTCATGAGCGTGATGAGGACCCAGCCCGGGACGTCGCCCCGTTCCCGGTCGCCGTCGACGAGCCGCACCACCGCCGCCCGGACCGTCCCGCGCGTGACCGCCCTCCACCGCGTCCACCCCTGCATTCCTGTCTCCTTCGTCCGTCGTCGTCGTTCGTCGTTGGTCGTTCGTCGTTGGTCGTTCGTCGTTCGTCGTTCAGCGCTGGTCGTCGGTCGTTCGTCAGGCGTCGGTCGTCGCACGTGCGGTGGCCTGTGCGTCGTGCGTGCGGGCGCGGCTCAGAACCCGAGCCGGAGCGTGGCGAGCGACGGGTAGACCGCGAACACGACCGTCACCGGGAGGATGAGGAAGACGACCGGCACCATCATCGCCACCTCCTTCTTCCCGCCCGCCTCCATGAGCGCTCGCCGGCCCGACTCGCGGACGTCCTGGGCCTGGGCGCGCAGGACGTCCGCGAGGGGCGTGCCGCGCTCCACGGCGACCGCGACCCCTTCCGCGAAGCGCGTGAGGCTCGGCAGCCCGGTCCGGTCGGCGAGCTGCTCGAGCGCGCGGGACAGCGGGGCGCCGGCGCGCACCGCCGCGAGGGTCGCGCGGAGCTCGGTCGACAGCTCGCCGCGCGCCGTCGCGGTGACGCGCTCGAGAGCGGCGACCGGCCCCTCGCCCGCCGTGACCGCGAGCGCGAGGAGCTCGGCGACCGTGGGGAACTCGGCGAGCATGCGTTCCTCGCGCCGCCGCACGGCCCGGGTGAGCGCCTGGTCGCACGCCAGCACGCCCCCCACGCCGCACAGGAGCGCGAGCAGGACGAGCGAGACGACCGACGAGCCGCGCGTCGCGGCGAGCGCCACCGCGGCGAACGTGCCGACGGCGAGGCCCGCGACGCCCCACACGAGCTGGCGCGCACGGAACTGGTCGACGCTCCGGTCCCAGCCCGCGCGGTCGAGGCGCCGGCGGACGTCGGACGCCGTCGAGCCGAAGCGCTCGAGGGCGCGGCCGGCATCGGCGACGAGCGGCGCGAGCAGACGCTCGACCGTTGGGAACGGCGTCCGGACGGGCTGGTCGCGCAGGAGCACGGACGTGCGGTCCTGGGTGCGCAGGTACGGCGCGAGGCGCTCGTCGAGCCGGATCGCGCGGCGTCGCGCGCCGGACACCACGAGGAGCAGGCCGAGCCCGCCGAGCGCGCCGATCGCGGCGCCGGGGAACGAGACGTCGATGCCGTTCATCGCAGGACCCGCTCCTCCTCGGGCAGCCGCCCGATCCGCAGCATGAGGTGGTACGCGGCCGCGGAGCACGCCGCTCCCGCGCCGAGCACCAGGGCGCCGGTCAGCGAGTTGTACGCCGCCGCCGTCTCGGGCCTCGTCGCGAGGAAGGCGAGCACGACCCATGGGCCGGCGACCGCGAGCCGCGCGCCGTTGACCGTCCACGACTGGCGGGCCTCGAGCTCCCCGCGCGTGCGGGCGTCCTCGCGCAGGAACGCGGACAGGGTCCGCAGGAGGCGCCCGAGGTCGGTGCCGCCCACGTCGCGCGTGAGCCGCAACGCCTCGACGATGCGGTCGGCGACGGGGTCCGCCAGCCGGTCCTTGAGCAGGTCGAGGCAGTCGCCGAAGCGGCCCGAGGCCCGGTAGTCGCGCGCGAACCGCGCGAACGGCTCGCGGAGCTCGACCGGGCCGCGCTCCCCGAGCTGGCCGACCGCCTCGGGCAACGACAACCCGGCGCGCACGCCCGAGGCGAGGTGGTCGAGCACCTCGGGCCACGCGTCGCGCAGCCGCGCCCGACGCCGCCGGGCGCGCGAGCGCACGAGGACGGCGGGGGCCGCAGCGGCGATCGTGGCGAAGCACGTCCCGATCGTCACCGACCGCGCGAGCACGCTCGCGACGCCGAGGACGACGAGGCCCACGCCGACGCTCGTGGCGACGAGGGCGCCGGGCGTGACCGACGGCGCGCCCGCCTGCACGAGCAGGTCCTGCGTGCGCGCGGTCCAGCCGTCGCGCCGGCGCTCCCGCGGCGGGCTCGGCGCCCAGAACGACCACCAGACGCAGAACAGCCCCGCGCCCAGCAGGAAGCCCACGGCGACGCCCACGTCAGCGCACCCCCGACCACGCGTCGTCGGTCGCCCCGACGACCGCACCGTGGCTCTCCGGGCGCAGGAGCCCCGCGAGGTCGATCCCGGCGCGCGCGAACCTCTCGGCGTGCGGAGGGAAGCCGTCCGCCCGCACGAGCCGGTCGCCCGACCGGACGAAGATCTCGGCCGCCTCGACCACGCCCTGCTCGACGCGACCCGTGACCCCGAGCACCTCGCGCACGACGCGGCGCCCGTCGGCGTCGAGGCCGAGGTGCACGACGAGGTCGATCGCCGACGCGACGGTCGGCACGACGAACCGGTCCGAGACGTTCGGCCCGGCGAGCAGCGGCAGCGTGCACATCTTGGTGATCGCCTCGCGGGCCGAGTTGGCGTGGATCGTGCACATGCCGGGAACGCCCGCGTTCAAGGCGACGAGCAGGTCGAGGCTCTCCGCCTCGCGGACCTCGCCGACGACGATGCGGTCCGGGCGCATGCGCAGCGCCTCCTTGACCAGGCGCCGCAGCGGGATCTCCCCCGTCCCCTCGAGGCTCGGCTGGCGGCACTGCAGCGCCACGACGTCCCGGACCGCGAAGCGGAGCTCGAAGACCTCCTCGCACGTGATCACGCGCTGCGTAGGCGGCACGGAGCCGGCGAGCGCGTTGAGCATCGTCGTCTTCCCCGCCTGCGTCGCACCCGCGACGAGCACGTTGAGCCCGGCCCGGACGGACGCGTCGAGGAACGCCGCGGCCTGCGGCGTGAGCGAGCCGAGCCGCACGAGGTCGTCGAGGTGCGACGCGCGGACGACGTGCTTGCGGATGTTCACGGCCCAGTCGCGGCGCGTCACGTCCGGGATGACCACGTGCAGCCGCTCGCCGCCGGGCAGCGAGGCGTCCACGAACGGGCTCGACAGGTCGAGGCGCCGGCCGGACGAGCGGAGCATCTGCTCGACGAGGTCGCGCACCTGGGCGGCGGTGAGCATGGTGGTCGTGAGCTCGGACCGCCCGCCCCGCGCGACGAACACCTGCGACGGGGCGTTGATCCAGATCTCCTCGACCTCGGGGTCGTCGAGGTAGGGCTGGAGCGGGCCGAGCCCCGCCACGGCGTCGACGAGCGCGCGGCCGGCGGCGACGGGGTCGGCGAGCGGCGTGACGACGCCCAGTGCGCTGCGCGTCTCGTAGTCGGCGACGGCGTCGCGCACGAGCTCGTCGACGGCGGCGCGGTCGCGCAGCGGGTCGACCCCGCGCCGGCGCACGAGCTCGCGCACCTCGTTCTCGAGCACGCCGACGGCGTGCGTGTCCGTGGACATCTCGAGCATTCCCCCTGCTCAGCCGGCCGGTTCCCCGCCGGTCCGCGAAAGATCCGCCGCCGAGAGTAGGGCATCCGGCGCCCGCCGGGAACAGCCCTGTGGACGGCGAGTGCGCGATCCGCGCGATCCCGGGCCCGCGCGTCGTCCGGGCGCCCCGCGCGTCCCACATCGTGGGCGCCGGCGCGGCTAGGGTCGGTGCCATGACGGACCTCCCGCCCGGCCGCTGGCAGGCCGCCGCACGAGCCACGGGACTGCTCGGCGCCGACGGCACCGTGGCCGCGACGATCTTCGCCGAGATGACCGCCCTCGCCCAGCGCACCGGGGCGATCAACCTCGGGCAGGGCTTCCCCGACGTGGACGGACCGGCCGCGGTCAAGCACGGCGCGGTCCGCGCGATCGAGGACGGGCACAACCAGTACCCGCCCGGGCCGGGGATCCTCGCGCTGCGCAACGCCGTCGCGAGCCACCAGTTCCGCCACTACGGGCTGGACCCCGACCCGGAGACGGAGGTGCTCGTGACGACGGGCGCCACCGAGGCCCTCGCCGCGACGATCCTCGCGCTCGCCGGGCCGGGCGACGACGTGGTGACGCTCGAGCCGTTCTACGACTCGCACGCGGCGTGCATCGCGCTCGCGGGCGCGAACCACGTCACGGTGCCCCTCGTACCCGGACCGGACCGGTTCCGCCTCGACGTCGACGCGCTGCGCGCCGCCGTCACCGACCGCACGCGCCTGATCGTCGTGAACTCGCCGCACAACCCGACGGGCACGGTGCTCGACCTCGACGAGCTCGACGCGGTCGCGGCCGTCGCGCGCCGCCACGACGCCGTCGTCGTGACGGACGAGGTCTACGAGCACCTGACGTTCGACGACGCGCGGCACGTGCCGATCGCGACCCTGCCGGGCATGCGGCAACGCACGATCACGATCTCGTCGGCCGGCAAGACGTTCTCGTTCACCGGGTGGAAGGTCGGCTGGCTGCACGGTCCCGAGCCGCTCGTGACCGCGGTGCGCACGGTCAAGCAGTTCCTCACGTACACGTCGGGCGCGCCGTTCCAGCCCGCGATCGCCGACGCGCTGTCCGACGACGAGACGCCGCGCGCGCTCGCCGACTCGCTCGCGGCGCGGCGCGACCTGCTGTGCGAGGGGCTCGTGCGCGCCGGGTTCGACGTCGTCGTGCCGCAGGGCACGTACTTCGTCATCGCCGACGGCGCCCCGCTCGGCTTCGACGACGGCACCGCGCTGTGCCGCGAGCTGCCCGCGCTCGCGGGCGTGGTCGCCGTGCCCGTGAGCGCGTTCTGCACCCCCGGGTCGCCGACGGAGCGCGCGCTCGCCTCGCGCGTGCGGTTCACGTTCGTCAAGCGCGAGGACGTGCTGCACGAGGCGGTGGGCCGCCTCGCGCGCCTCGGGGCCGCGCGTCGACCCTGACCCGGGCGCGCCCGGCGTCCGGGGCCCGGTCAGGGGCAGACGCCGGGCAGGAGCTCCTCGGTCTCGGGGGTCTCCGTGGTCCCGGGCGCCGTCGTCCCGGTGCCGGCGTCGGTCCCGGTGCCCGGGTCCGTCGTGCCCGTCCCGGGGTCGGCCGTGCCGGCGCCGGGGTCCGTCGTGCCCGCGTCCGTGCCGCCGCCCTGGTCCGTCGACCCCGCGGGGGGCGCCGCGGCGTCGTCGCGCGGGTCCGCGGGCTCCTGGCCCGGCGCGGGCGCGTCGTCGATCAGCCGCTGCCAGATCGCGTCCGCCTCCGACGTCCACTCGACGCGGTTCTTGTCGCGCGGCGACTCGACGACGGGGAGCTGCGTGAACACCACCTCGGACGGCTTGATGTTGCGCAGGCTGAACGCGAGCCCGGCGAGCGCGGTCGGGTCCGCGATGGTCGGGTCGGCGCTGATCGAGCTGAGCACGGCCTCGATGACGCCGTAGAGCTGCGGCGAGTTGGTGATGATGTTCTGCGACAGCAGCTCGCGGATCGCGGAGTCGATGAACGCCTGCTGGCGCTGGATGCGCGTGAGGTCGGAGCCCATCTCGAGCCCCATGCCCGTGCCGTGGCGCGCGCGCAGGAAGCTGATCGCCTCGTGGCCCGTGAGCGTGTGCTCGCCCGCGGGCAGGTCGAGCGTGCCGTACCGGCGGCTCTCCTTGACCGGCTCCGGGAAGCACATGGTGACGCCGTTGATCGCGTCGACCACGCCGATGACCCCGGTCATCTTCACGACGACGTGGTTCGTGATGGTGACGCCCGTGAGGTCCTGGACCGCGGTGATGGTGCACGCGGCCGCGTACGTCATGTCGTCGACGCCGCCCGAGCCGATCTGGAACGCCTCGTTGAACATCGTGCTGCGCCGCGGCGAGGACATCGACCCGTCGGGCAGGTTGCACGCCGGGAGGTCGACGAGCGAGTCACGCGGGATCGAGACGACCTCCATGCGCGTGCGGTCGCCGGACACGTGCACGATGAACGTGGTGTCCGACCGCATGCCCTCCTCCTCGCCGGCGATCGCGGCGTTCTCGGCGTCGCGGTAGTCGGTGCCCATGACGAGGATGTTGAGCGCGCGGCCCGCGAACGGGTCGGACGGGTCCTTCGGCGGCTCCTGCGTCGGGCCGCCCACCACGAGGTCGCTCACGTCGCTCACGGTGATCTTCGACTTGAGGTCCAGGTAGACGGCCCCCGCGCCGACGGCGACGAAGGCCAGGGCCCCCGTGAGCACGAGCCCGATCGCCCGCGCGACGCGGTGCGAGCGCAGCGCCCGGGCGTGGTGGGGGCCGCCGGTGGGCTTGTCCTCGCCGCCCTTGCGGGAGCGTGTCGTCGGCGTCGCGCGGGACCGCGAGCGCGGGGACGACGTGGAGTGGGCGGTCGTTGGCACGGTCCGAGGGTAAAGGGTGCGGCGTGGAAGCGTGTGCGCAGCCCGCGGGAGGACGTGTGAAAGGGCGGCGAAGACCGGCCCCGACGTGCGGCGTCGCACCGTCGCAGGAGGTCCGCCGGAGGACCCGCCCCGCGGGTCAGACCGGGGTGTGCCAGCCGCCGCGGCGGAAAGCGGGCGTGGCGAGCGCGAGCACGAGGAGCGACGCGACGACGGCGCCGAGCATCACGGTGGACATCGCGACGGCGTCGCCGCCGAGGACTCCTACGAGCGGGCTGACGAGGCCCGCGACGCCGGACTGGAACGCCCCGATGACCGCGGCGGCGGTGCCCGCGATCTCACCGTGCCGCGTGAGCGCGAGCGCCGAGGCGTTCGCGGGGATGAGGCCCTGCATCGAGAGCACGAGGAACAGGGCCGCGACGATGCCGACGATCCCGCCGGCCCCGGTGAGGGCCACGACGAGCAGGCCGACGGCGAACACGCCCTGGACGACGAGCGCGACGCGCAGGAGGCGCACGGGCGCGACGCGGCGCACGAGCGCGGCGTTCGCCTGGGCGGACAGCACGAGACCGACGCCGTTGACGGCGAACAGGAGCGCGAACTGCCCGTGGCTGAGCCCGTACCCCTCCTGGAGCACGAACGGCGACCCGACGACGTAGCTCATGAGGACGGCCTGGCCGAGGCCGGGCAGCACCGCGAGGGCGACGAAGTGGCGGTCGCGCAGGAGGCTGCCGTACCCGCGCAGGACGGCGCGCGCCCCGGCGGGGCGGCGTCGCTCGACGGGCAGCGACTCCGGCATCCAGACGAGCACGATCGCGCCGAGCACGAGGCCGCCGAGCGCGAGGACCCAGAACACGGCGTGCCACGAGGCGTGCGCGCCGATGAACGACCCGAGCGAGGGCGCGAGCAGCGGGGCGAGGCCGATGACGAGCATGAGCCGCGACAGGATGCGCGCGGCGTCGGAGCCGGTGAACCGGTCGCGGATCGCGGCGATCGCGACGACGGACGCGGACGCGTTGAAGAAGCCCTGGAGCACGCGCAGCCCGATGAGGACGCCGATGTTGGGCGCGAGCGCGCACAGGAGCGACGTGACGACGTGCAGGGCGAGCCCCACGAGCACGGGCAGGCGTCGCCCGTACCGGTCGGAGAGGGGGCCGATGACGAGCTGACCGACGGCGCCGCCGACGAGCATCCCGGAGAGCGTGAGCTGCGCGAGGGAGTCGGGTGCGCCGAGGTCGGCGCCCACCTCGGGCAGCAGCGGGAGGTACATGTCCACCGTGAGCGCGGGCAGCGTCGCGAGGGCTCCGAGGAGCAGCACCCACCGGACGTTCGACCTCGGTCTGGGCATGACGGGGTCGACCGAGGACGGGGGCATGACGCCTATCGTAACGATTCGATCGCCGCACCGTCAGCCGGTGCGGCGTGAGCCTGCTCTCCCCGTGGGTGGCGTGCGGCAGGCTGGGAGCATGTGCGGACGCTACGCCTCCTTCCGGGACGCCCAGGACCTCGCCGACGAGTTCGCGATCGCGGAGGTCGCCGACGACGCACGCCTCCTGCCGCCGTCGTGGAACCTCGCGCCGACGGACCCGGTGCGCATCGTCGTCGAGCGCGCCGCGAAGGAGACGGGCGAGGTCCGGCGCTCGCTGCGCGTCGCGCGGTGGGGGCTCGTGCCGTCGTGGTCGAAGGACCCGAAGGGCGGCGCGCGGATGATCAACGCGCGCGCGGAGTCGGTCCTCGACAAGCCGGCGTTCGCCAAGCCGTTCGGCGTGCGCCGCTGCCTCGTCCCTGCGGACGGGTACTACGAGTGGCGCGTGCTGCCCGACGGCGCGTCCCCGGCCGGGGCGGCCGCGTCGCCCGCGCGCCGCGGAAAGGTCGCGAAGCAGCCGTACTGGATCGCCCCGGGCGACGGGCGCAGCGCGGCCTTCGCGGGCCTCTACGAGTTCTGGCGGGACCGCACCAAGGCGGACGACGACCCCGACCGCTGGCTCGTGTCGACGACGATCATCACGACGGACGCGGCGCCCTACCTCGCCGAGATCCACGACCGCATGCCGCTCGCCCTGCCGCCCGAGGCGTGGGACGCGTGGCTCGACCCGGCGGTCGACGCGCGCGGGGCGGCGGACCTGCTCGGGCTCGGCGGCCCGCACGACGACGTCCCGATGGTCGCGCGCGAGGTGTCGACCCTCGTCAACTCCGTGACCAACGACGGACCGGGCCTGCTCGAGCCCGTCTGAGCGGACCTGCCGGGCGGCGCCCGGCGGTCAGCCGCGGTAGGCCCACTGCAGGCGCACGGGCTCGATCGTGCCGAGCCCCTGCACCTCGGTCTCGGGCTGCGCCGTGAGCGCGAACCGCTGGTCTCCCGCGAGCATCCCCGCGGTGTCGCGGTCGACGAGGACGGTCGTCGGGTCGGCGATGTCGACGAGGCGCGCGGCGAGGTTGACGCTCGGCCCGAACACGTCGCCGAACCGCGAGAGCACGCGTCCCCACACGAGGCTCACGCGCACGGGCGGGACGTCGACGTCCTCCGCCCGACCCCCGGCCTCGGCCAGGCCGAGCGCGACGCGCGCGCCCGTCGCGACGTCGTCGGCCACGTACAGCACCGCGTCGCCGATGGTCTTGACGACGCGACCGCCGGCCGCCGTGATGACGTCGCGCGCGCTCGTCTCGAAGAGCTGGACGAACTCGGCGAGCTCGCTCGACCCGAGGCCGCGCGTGCGCTGCGTGAAGGACACGATGTCCGCGAACCCCACCGCCCGGGGCAGCGGCAGCTCGTGCTCGTCCACGGCGGTGGCCCGCGCGTCGGAGAACTCGACGGCGAACCGGCCCGCCACCGCGGCGACCTGCCGCCGCCACGCGTGCAGGAGCTGCTCCTCGAGGACGGGCGCGAGCTCGGGCAGCCGGTCGAGCACGAGCAGGCGCGCGCTCGTGTCGTCGAGGTCGAACCGTCGCGTCAGGTGCTCGACGAGCGCCTCGACCTGCCACAGCACGAGCCGCTCGGTCGTGTGGCCCGTCGAGCGGATGAGCGTCGTCAGCGCGCGCTGGTCGAGCTTCTCCTCCTCGGCGAACGCGAACACGTCCGCGAGCGCCTGCGCGTCGCGCTCGGTGAACGCGTGCTCCTCCCCCTCGGTGATGGGGAGGCCGAGCGCCTGCCAGTAGGCGCGCACGCGCTCCTCGCTGACGCCGGCGCGCTCGGCGAGCCGCTCGACGGTGAGGGTGCGGGGCCCGCCGAGCAGCACCTCGTCCAGCACGGCCTCGGTCGCCTCGGCGCCCGCGGCCTCGCGGTCCTCCGCGGACGTCGTCGTCGGGGTGAGCTCGTTCTCCTCCGGGTCCGTTGGCACCCGGCGATCCTATTCCTCGCCCCGGGGCCCGCGAGATCGGCGCTCGCGCACGAGATCGGCAATTGCGCACGAGGTCGGCGATCGCGACCGCCGATCTCGCACCGCACCGCCGATCTCGTACCGACCTGCCGACCTCGTGCCGACCTGCGCTCAGTCGTGCGGGCGCAGGTGGTGCACGTCGCCGCTGTGGTGGACGCTCGTCGTGCCGTCGTCGTGCCGCAGCTCGAGACCGCCGTCGGGTGCGAGGCCCGTGGCGAGGCCGACGACGTCGCCGCCGCCGACGCGTTCGACGCGCACGCGCGTGCCGAGCGTCGCGATGATCCCGGCGCAGTCCGCGTCGAGGCCCGCGGCGTGCGCGTCGCCGCCGGCGTCCTGCCAGCGCGCGAGGATCTCGCCGAAGGCCTCGTGGAGCGCGACGAGCACGACCTCGCGGTCGGTCGTCGCGGCGCCCGCGAGCGCGAGGGAGGTCGCGGTGGGCACGGGCAGCTCGTCGCGCGTCTGGGTGACGTTGAGGCCGACGCCGACGACCACGCCGCCGTCGGGCAGGACCTCGGCGAGGATGCCCGCGACCTTGCGCAGCGGGGGCGGCGAGCCGGCGCCCGGGTCGGGCACGAGGACGTCGTTGGGCCACTTGACGACGGCGTCGACGCCGGCGGTGGCGCGCAGCGCGCGGGCGGTGGCGAGACCGGCGAGCAGCGGGAGCCAGCTCAGCGCGGCGCGCGGGACGGCGGGGCGCAGCAGGAGCGAGCCGAGGAGCGCGGCGCGCGGCGGGGTGGTCCAGGTGCGACCGTGCCGCCCGCGCCCGGCGGGCTGGTGCTCGGCGACGAGGAGCGCGGGGGCGGGCCACGCGTCCGGGTCCTGGGCGACGGCGCGCGCGAGCTCGGCGTTTGTCGAGGGCGACTCGGCGACGACCTCGAGACGCGCGAGCGGCCCGGCGGGCGCGACGAGGAGCTCGCGCAGGAAGTCGGCGCGCAGGGCGGGCCGCCCGTCGTCGGGCGGGGTCTGGTCGTCGTGCGCGCTCGTCATGCGGTCATCCTTCCGCACCTGACGGGACGGGGCACGGGACGGCGCCGCCCGTGCGCGGCGGCGCGAGTTGTCGGGACCCACCAACACCGGACCCCGGCGCGCTGGCGCCGCCCGCATCGAGTTGGTGCCACCCGCCAACTAGGCTCGGGTCCGTGACGGATTCTGCGACGACCTCGCCCGCGACGACCTCGCCCGCCGACGCGCCCCACCTCGTGGGCACCGCGGCCAAGCTCGCCGACCTCGACCGCCGGCGTGCGGAGGCGACCGAGCTGCCCGAGGAGACGGCGCGGACCAAGCAGCACGCGCGCGGCAAGAAGACGGCGCGCGAGCGCATCGAGGCCCTGCTCGACGAGGGGAGCTTCGTCGAGCTCGACGCGTTCGCGAAGCACCGCTCCCACAACTTCGGCCTGGAGAAGAGGCGGCTCGCGGGCGACGGCGTCGTCGTGGGCCACGGCACGATCGACGGCCGCCAGGTGTGCGTGTACTCCCAGGACTTCACGGTGTTCGGCGGGAGCCTCGGCGAGGTGCACGGCCAGAAGATCACCAAGGTGCAGGACCTCGCGCTGCGCACGGGCGTCCCGCTCATCGGCATCTCCGACGGCGGCGGCGCGCGCATCCAGGAGGGCGTCGCGGCGCTCACGCAGTTCGCGGAGATCTTCCGCCGCAACGTCGCGTCGTCGGGCGTGATCCCGCAGATCTCGCTCATCCTCGGCCCGAGCGCGGGCGGCGCGGTGTACTCCCCCGCCCTGACGGACTTCATCGTCATGGCGGACAAGACGTCGAACATGTTCATCACCGGGCCGGACGTCATCCGCGCCGTGACGGGCGAGGACGTGGGCTTCGAGGAGCTTGGCGGCGGCCTGACGCACAACGAGAAGTCCGGTGTCGCGCACTACCTGGGCAGTGACGAGGACGACGCGATCGACTACGTGCGCCACCTCGTGTCCTACCTGCCGCAGAACAACCTGTCGGACGCGCCGTCGTTCCCGCCGGACGACGTCGAGCTCGCGGTCACCGACGAGGACGAGGAGCTCGACGCGCTCGTCCCGGACTCGGACTCGCAGCCGTACGACATGCGCACGGTGATCGAGCACGTCCTCGACGAGGGCGCGTTCCTCGAGGTGCAGCCGCTGTTCGCGAAGAACGTGCTCGTCGGGTTCGGGCACGTCGAGGGCCAGTCGGTCGGCGTCGTGGCGAACCAGCCGCTCGCGATGGCGGGCACGCTCGACATCGACGCCGCGGAGAAGGCGGCGCGGTTCGTGCGCACGTGCGACGCGTTCAACATCCCGGTGCTCACGCTCGTGGACGTCCCGGGCTTCCTCCCGGGCGTGGACCAGGAGCACCAGGGCATCATCCGCCGCGGCGCGAAGCTCATCTACGCGTACGCCGAGGCGACGGTCCCGCTGGTCACCGTCATCACGCGCAAGGCGTACGGCGGTGCGTACATCGTCATGGGCTCCAAGCAGCTCGGCGCCGACGTCAACCTCGCGTGGCCGACGGCCCAGGTCGCGGTCATGGGCGCGGGCGGCGCGGTGAACATCCTGCAGCGCGCGACGCTCAAGCGGGCGGCCGACGCGGGCGAGGACGTCGAGGCGGAGCGTGCGCGCCTCGTCGCCGAGTACGAGGACGCGATCGTCAACCCGTGGGACGCCGCCGAGCGCGGCTACGTCGACGCCGTGATCCGCCCGTCGGAGACGCGCGTGCAGGTCGTGCGCGCGCTGCGGGCGCTGCGCACCAAGCGCGCGACCCTGCCGCCCAAGAAGCACGGCAACATCCCGCTGTGAGCCGCCACGACGCGACGCGGCCGAGCAGCAGCCCGAGAGGAGGACGGTCATGAGCCACGAGGACGCCACGCACGGCCCGACGCCGCTCGGCGCCGTCGACCCGGCACCCATGCACGCCGCCGTCGACGCGCTCGCGGCCGCGCTGCACGAGTACGTCGGCACGGCGGTCGGGGTGCGCGCGGAGTTCGGGGCCGCCGAGGCGGACGAGGACCCGCGGGTGCTCGCGCTCGAGGCGCGCGTCGGCACGCTCAACGCCCAGCTGTTCGACGTGCTGCACGGGGCGCTCGGCATCCACCCGGACCTCACGTCGTCCGTGTGGGAGCCCGACGAGGACGCCGCGGCCGACGACGCGGACGCCGCCCCGGCCGACCTCGTCGAGGACACGTTCGCTCTCGAGTACGTCGTGGTGACACGTCCCGGCGGACCGGACCTCGACGACGTCGTGGGCCTCCTCGACTCGTGGGGCCACGAGGCGCACGCGCGCCTCACCGAGGCGGGCTACGACGTCCCCGAGTGGGGCGTCGGGCGGGGCACGGACGAGCACGAGGAGGACGACCGGTGAGCCAGGACGCGAACGGGGCGGGCGCCCCGAGCGTGCGCGTCGTGCGCGGCGCGCCCGACGAGCTCGAGGTGGCCGCGCTCGTCGCGGGCCTCGCCGCCGCGGCGGCCGCGGGCGGGCTGCCCGACGACGTCGCGCCCGTCGACGAGTGGACGAACCGCGCGCGGGGGCTGCGCGGGACGGGCGACGGCGCGACCGCGAAGAGCTTCGGCGGGCGGTCGGGGCGGCACAACGCCGACTCGTGGCGCTGGAGCCTGCGCTCGTGACGACGCCGAGCGCGACCCCGCGCGTGCGGCGCCTGCCCGAGCGGGCGGTGCTCGTCGAGCTGCCCGCCTCGGCGGACGCCGTCGAGGCCGACCCGACGGCGCTCCCGGGCGTCGCGCCCGCCGCGGCGTGGCGCCGCTGGGGCTGGGCCGTGGCGTTCGTGCCGACGGTCGCGCTGCTCGTCTACCAGCGCCTCGCGACGGGGCGCGGCTGGTCCGTGCCCGACGCGGTGGTGGTCGTGGGGACGATCGGCCTCCTCGTCACCGCGCTCCTCGCACTCGTGCGCTACCTGGACGACCGCGTCGCCGCGGGCCTCGCGCGCAGCCGCGACGCCCTGCTCGCGGCGCCCGTCCGCACGACCGGCACGCTCTCGCTCGCCGCGCCCGACGACCGCGCGCCGGGCGACGACGCGCCCGGCGACGGCGCGGACGCGCACGAGGTGCACGGGAACCTCGTCGTCTCGACCCCGTCCGGGACGACGACCCGCCCGCTGCGCGTCGCGGTCCCGTCCGGGGTGGCGCGCCCCCGCCCGGGCGACCCCGTCGCCGTCTGGCACGCCGCCGAGGACGACGACGCGAGCGGCGTGGTGCTCGTGCGCTACCACCGCGACTGGGCCGACGACCTGCTCGTGGCCCTGCGCGGCGGCGACGCGGGCCCGGTCCAGGACCCCGAGCCGCACGAGGCGGACGGGCCGGATGTTCGCGAGGGCCGGCCACCGGGCGCCGAGTAGTCTCGACCGCGTGAGCGACACCACCACCACACCTGCCGCCGGCGCATCCGCCGGGACCCCCGACCGCACCCCGACGCCCATCGACGCCGTCGCCGAGGCGTACGTGACGAGGATCGCCGAGCTCGACCCGATCGCGGCGACCTCGATGGGCCTGTCCGGCTACGACCACCTCGTCACCGACCTCTCTCCCGCCGGGCACGAGGCACGCGCCGAGGCCGACCGCGCCGTGCTGCGCGAGCTCGACGGGCTGGAGCCCGTCGACGACGTCGACCGCGTCACCCTCGCGGCGATGCGCGAGCGCGTCGGCCTCCAGCTCGAGCTGCACGAGGTCGGCGAGCCGCTCGCGAGCCTCAACAACATCGCGTCGCCGGTGCAGGAGCTGCGCGACGTCTTCGACATCATGCCGACCGGCACGGTCGAGGCGTGGGAGAACATCGCCTCGCGCCTCAACGGCCTCCCCTCGGCGATCGACGGGTACATGGCGTCGCTCGCGGAGGCGGCGTCCCGCGGCAACGTCGCCGCGATCCGGCAGGTGCGCATCGGGGTCGCGCAGTCGCGCGAGCTCGCCGACGCGCAGGGCTCGTTCTTCACGACGTTCGTCTCCGGCCCCGAGGCGAACGCCGTCCTCGACGACTCGTCGGCGTGCTCGCTCGTGCGCAAGGAGCTCGAGCACGGCGCCGCCGCGGCGCGCGAGGCGTACGGCCGGCTCGCCGACTTCCTCGAGACGACGCTCGCGCCGCAGGCGCGCGCGGAGGACGCCGTCGGCCGCGAGCGGTACGCGCTCTTCTCGCGCACGTTCCTCGGCGCGGAGGTCGACCTCGACGAGACCTACGCATGGGGGCTCGAGGAGCTCGCGCGCGTCGTCGCGGAGCAGGAGGAGGTCGCGCGCCGCATCGCCGGACCCGGGGCGAGCGTCGAGGACGCGGTCGCCGCGCTCGACGCCGACCCGGCCCGCACCCTGCGTGGCACCGACGCGCTGCGGGCGTGGATGCAGGAGACGTCCGACGCCGCGATCGACGCGTTGGACGGCGTGCACTTCGACGTGCCCGCGCCCGTGCGCGCCCTCGAGTGCATGATCGCCCCGACCCAGACCGGCGGGATCTACTACACCCCGCCGAGCGACGACTTCTCGCGACCGGGTCGCATGTGGTGGTCGGTGCCCGCCGACGTCACGGAGTTCAACACGTGGCGCGAGAAGACGACCGTCTACCACGAGGGCGTGCCGGGCCACCACCTGCAGTGCGGCCAGGCCGTCTACGCGCGCGCGACGCTCAACACGTGGCGCCGCCTCGCGTGCTGGGTCTCGGGCCACGGCGAGGGCTGGGCCCTGTACGCCGAGCGCCTCATGGCGGACCTCGGGTTCCTCGACGACGACGGCGACCGCCTCGGCATGCTCGACGCGCAGCGCATGCGCGCCGCGCGCGTCGTGCTCGACCTCGGCGTGCACCTCGGCCTGCCCGCGCCCGAGCAGTGGGGCGGCGGCACGTGGGACGCCGACAAGGCGCTCACGTTCCTGCGCGCCAACGTCAACATGCCCGACTCGTTCGTGCGGTTCGAGCTCGACCGTTACCTCGGGTGGCCCGGGCAGGCGCCGTCGTACAAGGTCGGTCAGCGCCTGTGGGAGGCGACCCGCGACGACGCGCGCGCGGCCGCCCAGGCGCGCGGCGAGCAGTTCGACGCCAAGGCGTTCCACGAGCGCGCGCTCAACCTCGGCTCGGTGGGCCTCGACGTGCTGCGCGACGCGCTCTCCTCGTGACCGCGCCGTGCGCCCCGCCCGGGACGGCACGCCGCCGTCCCGGGCGGGGCGTCGTCCCGGCGGCCTGACGCGTGGGCGCCGTCCTCACCGGGTTCGCGATCATCGCCGTGGTGGTCGCGGTCGGGTACGTCGCCGCGCGCCTCGGGGTCGGCGGCCCCGAGGCGAGGACGGTGCTCAACCGCGTCGGGTTCTTCGTCGCGAGCCCGGCCCTGCTGTTCACGGTCCTCGCGCGGGCCGACGTGGGCGCGCTCGTCCGGGCGCCGCTCGCGGTCGCGGCGGCCTCGGCCGTCGTGAGCGCGGGCGTGTTCGTGCTCGTCGACCGGCTGTGGCTGCGGCTCCCTGCCCCCGAGGCGGTCGTCGGGGCGGCCGGCTCCGGGTACGTCAACGCGAACAACATCGGCCTGCCGGTCGCGGTGTACGTGCTGGGGGACGCGACCGCGGTCGTGCCGGTGATCCTCCTGCAGCTGCTCGTGCTCGCGCCCGTCGTGCTGCTCGTCCTGGACGCGACGACGAGCGGGCGGCTCTCGTGGCGGTTCGTGCTCGCCCAGCCCGTGCGCAACCCGATCATCCTCGGGTCGCTCGCGGGCGCCGTCGTCTCGCTGTCGGGGTGGACGCCGCCCGCGCCCGTCATGGCGCCGCTCGACATCCTCGGGGGCGCCGCGATCCCGATGATCCTCCTCGCGTTCGGCATGTCGCTCCACGGCACGCGTCCGCTGCGCCGCGGCGAGCCGCGAGCAGCCGTCGGCGTGGCGAGCGCCGTGAAGCTCGCCGTCATGCCGATCGTCGCGTTCGTCGTCGCGCGCGCCGTGCTGGGCCTCGACGACGCGGCCGTCGCGTCGGCGGTGACGCTCGCCGCGCTGCCCACGGCCCAGAACGTCTACAACTACGCTGCGCGGTTCGGCCGCGGAGAGATCCTCGCGCGCGACACGATCCTCGTGACGACCCTCGGCTCCCCGGTCGTCCTGCTCGTCGCGGCGCTGCTCGTCGCGTAGCCCCCGACGGGCGGGCCGGGAGCGCCGGGTAGTCTGCGCGGGTGCTCCGACTCGTCCTCGCCTCCCGCTCCCCCGCCCGCCTCGCGACGCTGCGCGCCGCCGGCGTCGAGCCCCTCGTGCGCGTCTCGGGCGTCGACGAGGACGCGGTCCTGCGGGACGCCGCGTCGCAGGGGGGCGGGCTTCTCGACCCGGTCGACGCCGTGCTCGTCCTCGCGCGCGCGAAGGCCGAGGAGGTCGTGCGCGCCCTCGCCGCGGACGCCGCGCCCGTCGTGGGCGCCGACGACGCCCTGCTGCTCGTCGGGTGCGACTCGATGCTCGAGCTCGACGGCGAGGTGCTCGGCAAACCCGCCGACGCCGACGACGCCCGCGCTCGGTGGCACGCGATGCGCGGCCGGGCGGGCGTCCTGCACACCGGGCACTGGCTCGTCGACCTGCGGTCCGGCGCCGCGGCCGGGCCGGGCGCCGCCGTGGGCGGCACGAGCTCCACGACCGTGCACTTCGCCGACCTCTCGGACGAGGAGATCGACGCGTACGTCGCGACGGGCGAGCCGCTGCACGTCGCGGGGGCGTTCACCGTCGACGGCCTCGGCGGCCCCTACGTGGAGCGCATCGAGGGCGACCACCACGGGGTCGTGGGGATCAGCCTGCCGCTCCTGCGCTCCCTGCTGCGCGAGACCGGCGTCGCCTGGCACGAGCTGCGCTCCTGAGGCCCGCGGGCGGGCGGCGTTGTCGGGGCCGGACAACCCGACGCGCCGAGCGGGGCGCACGAGCCCGCCGCTATGGAGGTTTCCTCCAACCGCCCTCCGTGCACCTTGGCCTCTTCTCCAATCTTGTCCGGTACCCGGCCCGGGAGCGTGATCGGCGCGGGGCGCACGCGTTACCGTGAGCCGTGCCCGCGAACCCCACCCGCCCCCTGAGCAAGGTCCTCGTCGCCAACCGTGGCGAGATCGCCGTCCGGATCGTCCGCGCGTGCGCCGACGCCGGCATCGCGTCCGTCGCCGTCTACGCCGACCCGGACCGCCAGGCGCCGCACGTCCACCTCGCCGACGAGGCGTTCGCGCTCGGCGGCACGCGCGCGGCCGAGACCTACCTCGACATCGCCAAGCTCCTCGACGTCGCGCGCCGCTCCGGGGCCGACGCCGTGCACCCCGGGTACGGGTTCCTCGCCGAGAACGCCGGGTTCGCGCAGGCCGTGCTCGACGCCGGTCTCGTCTGGATCGGTCCGCCGCCCGCGGCGATCGACGCGCTCGGCGACAAGGTGAGCGCGCGCCACATCGCGCAGCGCGCGGGCGCCCCGCTCGTCCCCGGCACGCCCGACCCGGTCGCCGACGCGAGCGAGGTGCACGCGTTCGCCGCCGAGCACGGCCTGCCGATCGCGATCAAGGCGGCGTTCGGCGGCGGTGGACGCGGCCTCAAGGTCGCGCGCACCGCCGAGGAGATCGACGAGCTCTACGAGTCCGCGGTCCGTGAGGCGACCGCCGCGTTCGGGCGCGGCGAGTGCTTCGTCGAGCGGTACCTCGACACCCCGCGGCACGTCGAGACCCAGTGCCTCGCGGACGAGCACGGCACGGTCGTCGTCGTCTCGACGCGCGACTGCTCGCTCCAGCGCCGCCACCAGAAGCTCGTCGAGGAGGCGCCGGCGCCGTTCCTCACGCCCGCCCAGGAGGCCGAGCTCTACAAGGCGTCGGAAGCGATCCTGCGCGAGGCCGGGTACGTCGGCGCGGGCACGTGCGAGTTCCTCGTGGGCGCCGACGGGACCATCTCGTTCCTCGAGGTCAACACGCGCCTCCAGGTCGAGCACCCGGTGTCCGAGGAGGTCACCGGCATCGACCTCGTGCGCGAGCAGCTGCGCATCGCGGCGGGCGAGCCGCTCGGCTACACCTCCACGCAGGTGCGCGGGCACTCGATCGAGTTCCGCATCAACGGCGAGGACCCGGCCGCGAACTTCCTGCCCGCGCCCGGGCGCATCACGCGACTGCGCTTCCCGTCCGGCCCGGGCGTGCGCGTCGACTCCGGCGTCGCCGAGGGCGACACGATCTCGGGCGCGTTCGACTCGATGATCGCCAAGCTGATCGTCACCGGCGCCACGCGCGAGCAGGCGGTCCAGCGCGCGCGCCGCGCCCTGCGCGAGCTCGAGGTCGAGGGCATCCCGACCGTCGTGCCGTTCCACCGCGCCGTGCTCGACGCCGAGGCGTTCGTGCCCGTCGGCGACGAGCCGTTCCGCGTGCACACCCGGTGGATCGAGACCGAGTTCGCCGACCGGCTGGCCGCGCTCGCGCCCGCGCCCGCGGCCTCCGCGGACGAGGACGAGGAGCCGCTCGCGACCGAGCGCGTCGTCGTCGAGGTCGGCGGCAAGCGGCTCGAGGTCGTGCTGCCCGCGGGTCTCGGCATGGCGGCGGGCCGCGCGCGCAGCGCGAACGCCGCCCGCCGCCCGGCCCGCCGCGCGGCCTCGAAGTCCAACGGCGGCGGCTCGGGCACGACCCTCGCCTCCCCGATGCAGGGCACGATCGTCAAGGTCGCGGTCGAGGACGGTGCGCAGGTCGCCGAGGGCGACCTCGTCGTCGTGCTCGAGGCGATGAAGATGGAGCAGCCCCTCCTCGCGCACCGCGCGGGCACCGTGCGCTCGCTGACCGCCACCGCCGGCGCGAGCGTGAGCTCGGGCACCGCGATCTGCGAGATCGTCGACTGACCCCCGCGCTCTACCGCGGCCCGGCGGCGGCGCGCATCGCGCGGCGTCCCGACGGGAGCACGACCGCGACCGTGATGACGACGAACATGAGGATCCCGGAGACGATCAGGAGCGACTCCACGGAGTAGCGGTCGGCGAGCGGGCCGAACACGACCATGCCGAGCGGCATGGAGACGGCCATGACGATGCCCACGAACCCGAACACGCGGCCCTGTCGCACGGGCTCGACGGTCTCCTGCAGCACGGTCATCGACGTCGTCGAGAACGGCGGCACGGACAGGCCGAGCAGGAACATGAACGTGAAGAACACCCACATGTTCGTGGACAGGCCCATCGCGACCGAGAGCAGGCCGAAGACGAACGTCGCACCCACGATCATCGCGATCCGGTTCCTCAGCCCGCCCCACGTCGCCAGCAGCACGCCGCCGAGCAGCATCCCCACGGAGAACGCGACCTCGTTGACGGTGAGCTTCCAGACCTCCTCGCCGAACGTGCGCGCCACCATGAGCGGCGTGAGGTACGACGGCGCGACGATGAGCAGGAAGACGACCGCGTAGAGCACGAGCACCCAGCGCACGAACGCGTGCGAGGCGAGGTAGCGGAAGCCCTCGACGAGGTCGTCGAAGTACCCGGCGCGCTCGCCGGCCGCGGCGTGCGCGAGCGTCGGGACGGGCACGAGCAGCAGGAGCCCGATCCCCACCACCGCGGTGACGACGTCGACGAAGAACACGGCGACGATCGACGTGCTCGCGTACACCGCCGCGGCGACCGCGGGAGCGAGCAGCATCATCGCGGACTGGATCGACTGGTTGATCCCGTTGACGCGCAGGAGCTTGCTCGTCGGCACGATCTGCGGCAGCAGCGCCGCGACGGCCGGCGTCTGGACGCCTGCGCCCGTCGAGCGGATCGCGAGCGCCGCGTAGATGAGCCACAGGTCGTCGGCCCCGCCGAGCATGAGCAGGGCGAGCGCGAGGGTCGTCACGGCGATGGTGCCGTCCGCCGCGATGACGAGCACCTTGCGGTTCACGCGGTCCGCCCACACGCCGCCGAAGATCGAGACGACGGCCTGCGGCAGGAACCCGAACAGGGTGCTCAGCGCGAGGACCGCGCCGGACTTCGTCTCGATCGTCAGGTGCCACATGACGGCGTACTGGACGAGCATCGAGCCGAACAACGAGACGGTCTGGCCGCTGAGGAAGACGGTCGCGTCGCGGCGCCAGCGCGGCTTCGCGAGGACGTCGTCGGGCACCGCGCCCGGGGCGTCGGCGACGTCGACCTGGCTCGCGGCGGCCGCGTCGGGGTGGTCCGCCGGGTCCGGTGCGGGGGCGGGCGTGGGCTCGTTGTCGTACGGCGTATGGCTCACGCGGACATCCTGCCGCGGACCTCCGACACCGGTCCACGGGTTTCTGCCGCGGGCGGGACCGCCGCCGGGTCGTCAGCCGTCGGTCCCGGGCACCTCGCCCGCGTGCGCCACGTGCTCGAGCTGGCGCCACACGAGCGCGAGCGTGACGCCGGCACCCACGAACGCGAACCAGAACGGCGCGGTGATCCCCCACGCCTGCGCGAGCACGCCGCCCAGTGCCTGGCCCACGACGAGCCCGCCGAACACGCAGACCCCGTACACGGACCCGACCCGCCCCTGGAACTCGCTGGGCACGGCGCGCTGGCGGATCGTGTTCGACACCGTGCCCCACACGAACGCGTACGCCCCGAACACGACCATGACGACGAGCGCGACCCACCCCGTCGTGGTGAGGGCGAGCACGAGGTGCATGAGGACCTCGAGCGACAGGCACACGCGCATGATCGTCGACAGGCGTGCGCGCCGTTCGAGCCACCCGAACGACGCGACGCCGACGATCCCCCCGACCGCCGAGGCGGTCGTGAGGAGGCCGAACCCGACCTCGCCCATGTCGAGGTGGTCGAGCGCGTACTTCACGAGGACGCCCCACGGCGCCGCCCACGTCACGTTGAACACGAGGATGACGAGCGCGAGCGTGCGCACCGGAGCGTTCGCGGCGATCCACCGCAGGCCCTCCGCGATGTCCTGCCGCACGTGCGTGCGCACCTCGCGTGCCGGCGGCGGCTGCGACGCGATGCGGGCCACGAGGACGACGGCGAGCGCGACGCACACCACCTGCACGACGAACGGCCAGATCGCGCCGAGCGCGAAGAGGAACGCACCGACGGGCGGCCCGAGCAGCTGGTTGGCGGCGAGGAAGCCGGCCTGCAGGCGCGCGTTGCCCGTGCCGAGGTCGCGCGGCTCGACCAGCATCGGCAGGAGCGTCTGGGAGGCGGAGTCGGCGAAGACCTCCGCGACGCCGTAGAGGAACATCACGGCGAGCACGGCGCCGATGCTCACGTGCCCCGTCCCGAGCAGCACGCACAGCGCGACGACGACGAGCGCGCGCAGCGCGTTCGCGACCATGACGACGGCGCGCCGGTCGACGCGGTCGGCGATCGCACCGGCCCACAGCCCGAGCAGGAGCCAGGGCAGGCGTTGCAGGAGCGCGGCGAGCGCGACGAGGAAGGCGGAGTCGGTCTGGGACGCGACGAGCAGCGGGCCCGCCGCGAGCGCGATCCCGTCGCCGACGTTGCTCGTCCACGACGACGCGAGCAGCCAGCGGAAGCCGCTCCCCATGCGTCGCGGTGCGACGATCTCCCCGATCCTGCTCATCTGCGGACCAGCGTACGCCGCGGCGACCCCGCGCCCGGCACGCTTTCGGGCGGCCGCGGCGAGGGTCCCGCGGGCCTGGCAGCATGGGCCCGTGACGATCCCCACCGCGCCGCGCGACCCCGGTGAGCCCACTCCGCGGCTCCCACGCCACCTGCAGCCCGGCGACGGGTGGGTCGAGTGCGAGTGCGGTCGGCGGCACTGGGGCCTGTTCGGCGCGGCAGGGCTGCTGCTCGGGCGCCGCGACGCGCAGGGCCGGCTGACCGACGTCGTGCTCCAGCACCGGGCCCCGTGGTCCGACCAGGGCGGGACGTGGGGAGTGCCGGGCGGCGCCGTCGGGCCGGACGAGACCCCGGAGGAGGGCGCGCTGCGCGAGGCGCAGGAGGAGGCCGGCATCGACCCGGCGCACGTGCGGGTCGTGGGCGAGCGCGTGCTCGACCACGGCCCCTGGCGGTACACGACCGTCGTGGCCGAGGTCGCGGACGGCGCGGTCGTCGAGCCGCGCGCGACGGACGCCGAGAGCGTCGAGGTCCGGTGGGTCGCCGTGGACGACGTCGCGGGCCTCGACCTGCTGCCCGCGTTCGCCGACGCGTGGCCCGCCCTGCGCGCGACGCTCGACGCGCCCCCCGAGGGGGTCTGACGGCCCCGGACCGCGGGACCTTCGGCCCCGATCGCGCCGCACGACCCCGTACGACGCTCCCGCCGGGGCACCGCGCGGGCACGATGAGGTCGTGCCCGAGGACACGTCGACCACGTACCGCGCGCTCGCGTCGTCGAGCCGGCTGACGCTGCTGCACGCCCTCCAGGAGCGCGGCCCCATGACGGTCGCCGAGCTGTCCCGCGAGGCGGGGCTGTGCCCGAGCGCGACGCGCGAGCACCTCCAGCGCCTCGCGGACGCCGGGTTCGTGCGCGGCGCCCCCGAGGTGCGCACGACGCGCGGGCGTCCGCGCATCCTCTACGAGGCCATCGCGGGCGAGAACCCGCCCCGCGACGGCTCGGCGGCCCGCCGGCTCGGCGACTCGCTCGTGCGCGCGGCCCTGACGCGCGCCGCGCTGGGGCAGGCCATGCCCCACGACGACCCCGGGGAGGGCGCACCCGGCCCGACCGACCCGTCCCGGGCGGCGCGCGCGGCGGGACGCCGCCTGGTCGACGTGCTGCGGTCCGCGGGCGACGGCGACCCGGACCCCACGCCCGAGAACCAGCTCGCCGCGCTCGACGACCACCTGTGCCAGCTCGGCCTCGACCCCGAGCTCGAGCCGGACGGCCTGCGCTTCCACCTCTACCGGTGCCCGTTCCTCGACCTCGCCGCCGAGCGCGAGGACGTCCTGTGCGCCGTCCACCTCGGCCTCGTCCAGGGCGTGCTCGCGGGCGTCGGCGGGCCCGTGCGCGCCGAGGCGCTGCTCCCGCTCGTCGAGCCGGACCACTGCGTGCTGCAGCTCTCGCGCGCCGGCTGATTTTTCACGGTCCGCGGCCCGCCGCGGCCCCCGCCCGTCGGGTCATGCTGGCGGCGCACCGGGCACCGGCCCGGCGTCACGACGTCGGTCGTCGTGACCTGCGACGACGGGAGGACGCCATGACCGCCCCAGCCACCACCCGGCCGCCCGCGCTGGTGCGGGCCGCGTGCACGCCGTCGACCGTCGACCTCGACCGCTGGGACCCCGAGGACGAGTCACGCTGGGACCGCCGGTTCGCGTGGCGCACGCTGTGGATCACGACGTACAACCTCACGCTCGCGTTCTGCGCGTGGTACCTCGTGAGCGCGGTCGCGCCCCGGCTCAACGACGTCGGGTTCGACCTGACGACGGCGCAGCTCTACTGGCTCACCGCCGTGCCCGGCCTCGCGGGCGGGCTCTTCCGCATGGTCTACATGTTCCTGCCGCCCGTCGTCGGCACGCGCACGCTCGTCGGGGGCACCGCGACGCTGCTGCTCCTGCCGATGCTCGGCTGGACGTTCGCGGTGCGCGACGCGAGCACGCCCTACTCGGTGCTCCTGCTCCTCGCGGTCGCCGCGGGCGTCGGCGGGGGCGCGTTCTCCGGGTTCATGCCGTCCACGAGCTACTTCTTCCCGCGCCGGATGGCCGGCACGGCGCTCGGGCTGCAGGCCGGGATCGGCAACTTCGGCGTGAGCCTCATCCAGTTCCTCACGCCGTGGGTCGTCGGCTTCGGCCTCCTCGGCACGGCGGTCCTCACGCCTCAGCAGACGGCGACCGGCAGCCACCTGTGGCTGCACAACGCGGGCCTCGTGCTCGTGCCGTGGACCGTGCTGGGCGCGGTGCTCGCAGGCCTGTACCTGCGCCGCGTGCCGGTGCGCGCGAACGTCCGCGAGCAGCTCGACATCTTCCGCAACAAGCACACGTGGATCATGACGGCGATCTACCTCATGACGTTCGGGGCGTTCAGCGGGTTCGCCGCACAGCTCGGCCTGCTCGTCGTCGAGCAGTACGGCGGCTTCGAGGACGCGCCCGACCCGCTGCGCTACGCGTTCCTCGGTCCGCTGCTGGGCTCCGCCGCGCGCGCCGGGTTCGGGCCGCTGTGCGACCGGTACGGCGGCGCCGTGTGGACGCTGGTCTCGGGCGTCGGCATGACCGCCTCGACGGTGTTCGCGCTGTTCTTCCTCGACCCGCACGACGTCGGGCAGTTCGGCTGGTTCCTCGCCGGCATGCTCGCCGTGTTCACCTTCGCCGGGATCGGCAACGCGGGGACGTTCAAGCAGATGCCGATGATCTTCCCGCGCCGCCAGGCGGGCGGGGTCATCGGGTGGACGGCGTCGACGGCCGCGTTCGGCCCGTTCCTCGTCGGCATCGGTCTCTCGCTCGTCCCGGCGCGGTCGTTCTTCGTCGGCTGCGCGGTGTTCTTCGCGCTGTGCACGTGGCTCACGTGGCACTACTACGCCCGACCGGGCGCACCGCACCCGTCCTGACCGGCCGGAGCCGTCCGGCCCCGCCTCGCCCCCGTCCCCGAGAACCCGAGGAGCTGTCGTGCCCCCACTCGACGAGCGCGCCCCCCGCGACCCCGCCGACGCCCTGCTGCGCCTGGGCGGCCGCCTGCGGCGGGGGCGGGTGTCGGACGACCTGCGGCAGGTGTTCCTGACCGGCGGACGCCAGGGCGACGTGTTCTACCGCGACCG
>NZ_JAAFAN010000054.1:0-30148 GCF_010287905.1 Cellulosimicrobium composti | reverse complement strand
CTCGTGGGCTCGGTCATGTGTATAAGAGACAGGCCCGGCGCCGCGCCGCAGGCCGGACGCGCGGCCCGGGCCGCCGTCGCCCGGGCGCGTGACGTGCTGGCGGACGACGCGTCCTGGTGGCGGACGCGGTCCGCCGTGCCCGCGCTGGCCCGGGAGCTCGACGCGGTCGAGCGCGCGCTCGACGCGACGGGTGCGCCACGCACGGACGCCGCGCCCGCGGCCCGCACGACCCTGCGCGCGCAGGCGCGGTCGAGGGCGTCGGGCCCCTGGCGGCTCCCCACGGCGCGCGTGGGCGTGGCCGGGGTGGTCGCGTGTGCGGTCGCCGTCGTCGCGGGGCTCGGGCACGCCGCGTGGGCGACCATGGGCTCGACCGCCGTGCTCCAGGGCGACTCGGCGCGCCACGCCGTCGTGCGCGCGCTCCAGCGCGGCGCCGGGACGGTCGCGGGCGCGCTCGTCGCCTGGCCGCTGCTCGCCGCGCCGCTCGGCTTCTGGGGGACGGCCGCCGTCGTCGTCGTGCTCCAGACCGTGACGGAGACGATCGTGGGGCGCCACTACGGCGTCGCGATGCTCACCATCACGCCGATGGCGCTGCTCATGACGTCGCTCGCGCACCCCGCCGACCCGTCGGCGCTCGCGCTCGACCGCGCGCTGGACACCGTCCTGGGCGCGATCGTCGGCGTCCTCGCCGTCGTCCTCGTGCACCCGCGCCGCTCGGCTAGACCTCGATCGACTCCAGCATCTCCGTGACGAGCGCCGCGACGGGCGAGCGCTCGGAGCGCGTGAGCGTCACGTGCGCGAAGAGCGGGTGGCCCTTGAGGGCCTCGATGACCGCGGCGACGCCGTCGTGCCGCCCCACGCGCAGGTTGTCGCGCTGCGCGACGTCGTGCGTGAGGACCACGCGCGACGACTGCCCGATGCGCGACAGCACGGTGAGCAGCACGTTGCGCTCGAGCGACTGCGCCTCGTCGACGATGACGAAAGCGTCGTGCAGCGAGCGCCCCCGGATGTGGGTCAGGGGCAGCACCTCGAGCATCTCGCGGTCGATCACCTCGTCGAGCACCTGGGGCGAGACGAGCGCGCCGAGCGTGTCGTAGACCGCCTGCGCCCACGGGTTCATCTTCTCGGACTCCGAGCCGGGCAGGTAGCCGAGCTCCTGCCCGCCCACCGCGTACAGCGGCCGGAACACGACGACCTTGCGGTGCTGTCGGCGCTCCATGACGGCCTCGAGCCCCGCGCACAGCGCGAGCGCCGACTTGCCGGTGCCCGCGCGGCCGCCGAGCGAGACGATCCCGACGCTCTCGTCGAGCAGGAGGTCGATCGCGACGCGCTGCTCGGCGGAGCGGCCGTGGAGGCCGAACACCTCGCGGTCCCCCCGCACGAGCTGCACGTGCTTGTCCGCCGTGACGCGGCCCAGCGCGGACCCGCGCGGCGAGTGCACGACGAGCCCCGTGTGGCAGTGCAGCGGTCCCGCGGCCTCGACGACGGCGGGGTCGAGGGTCGCGAGCTCGACCGACTCGTGCTCCCACAGCGCCGCGGCCTCGGCGTCCGTGAACGAGATCTCGGCCATGCCCGTCCACCCCGAGTCGACCGCGAGCTCGTGGCGGTACTCCTCCGCGCGCAGCCCGACCGCCGACGCCTTGACCCGCATCGGCAGGTCCTTCGACACCACGGTCACGTCGTGGCCCTCGGCGGCGAGGTTCGCCGCGACGGACAGGATCCGGGAGTCGTCGTCGCCGAGGCGGAACCCCGCCGGGAGGACGCTCGGGTCCGAGTGGTTGAGCTCGACGCGCAGGGTCCCGCCGACGTCGCCCACCGGGATGGGCGCGTCGAGGCGACCGTGCCTGACGCGCAGGTCGTCGAGCATGCGCAGCGCGCTGCGCGCGAAGTACCCGAGCTCCGCGTGGTGACGCTTCGCCTCCAGCTCGGTGATCACGACGACCGGGAGGACGACGTCGTGCTCGGCGAACCGCCCGATGGCGCGCGGGTCGCTCAGCAGGACCGAGGTGTCGACGACGAATGTCCGGCGGGCGTCGCCCCCGCCGTCGTGCGGGGTGGGGGTGGGTGAGGTGCGGACCACGAGGGCTCCCCTCCGGCGCGCGGGCGCCGTTCTCTCTCTGGGCGAGGCGGGCGACCGGCCGTCGGGCCGTGGGTGCCACGGCTCAGCAGCGCCGGTGCCGGCCCTCCTGAGCGGAGCGTGAACCCCATCGGCTGGCCTCCCGGAGGACGGCGGTGGTGCCGTCCGTCCCCTCGAAACTACGCCCGTGTGATTCGGGTCACCAGCCCAGACACGCCCGCCGGGCGAGGTTTAACCCGGCGTTCACGTCCCCGTCCCGCGGTCAGTGCTCGACGTGCCGCGCCGACATCGCGACCGCGCACACGAACCCGAGGACGAGCACGGCCGCGGTCACGGCGAGGGTCTGCCCGACGGCGGTCGCGAACCCCTGGTGGAACGCGGCCGTCGCGGCCTCGCCCACCTGGCGCGCGACGTCGTCGGGCACGCCGGCCGGGAGGTCGAACGACCCGCCCGCGCCGGCCTGGAGCGAGCCCGCCCCGGAGAAGCCCTCGACGAACGGCCCGCGCACCTGCTCGGGGAGCGACGCGGCGGCCTGCCGCGCGGCCGCGGGGAGCTCGACCGCGAGCCGCGCGGTGAGCGTCGCGACGATCGCGGCCGACCCGATCACGCCGCCCACCTGGCGCGTGGTGTTGAACGCGCCGGCGCCCGCGCCCGCGGTGCGCTGGTCGAGCCCGGAGGTCGCGAGGTTCGCGAGCGGCGAGAACACGCAGCCCGTGCCGATGCCGAACAGCGTCATGGGGAGCACGACCGTGACGACCGGCACCTCGGGGCGGACGACCGCGGCCAGCCAGCCGATCGCGACCGCGAGGACGCCGAACCCGGTCGCCACGACCCACTTGGCGGGCACGCGGTCGGACAGGCGGCCGGCGAGCGGCGCGACGATCCCGGACACGAGCGACCCCGGCAGGTTGACGAGCGCGGCGTGCAGGGGTGACAGGCCGAGGATGGACTGCAGGAAGATCGTCAGCGGGAAGAAGATGCCGATCATCGCGAACGACACGGACATGCCCGCGACGTTCGCGAGCGAGAAGTTGCGCGAGCGGAACAGCCGCAGCGGCAGCAGCGCGCCGTCGCCGAGCCGGCGCTGCCACAGCACGAAGCCCACGAGGACGAGCACGCCCGCGCCGATCACGCCCCACACCGTGACGGGCCCCGCGATGGTCCCCCACGCGTACGTCTCGCCCTCCTGCAGACCGAACACGAGCGCGAAGAGACCGACGACCGACAGGACGACCCCGACGACGTCGAACGTGCGCTTGTTCGTCGCGAGGCGCGGGAGCCGCACGAGCGCGAGCCAGAGCGCGACGACCCCGACCGGGACGTTGACGAAGAAGATCCACTCCCAGCCCCACGACTCGACGAACAGGCCGCCGAGCAGCGGCCCGGCGATGGTCGCGACGCCCGCCGTGGCGCCCCACAGGCCCATCGCCGCGCCGCGCTGCCGGGGCGGGAAGACGCGCGTGATCATCGCCATGGTCTGCGGCGTCATGAGCGCGGCGCCGACGCCCTGCACGACGCGGGCCGCGACGAGCATGCCGATCGAGCCGGAGAGGCCGCACCACGCGGACGCGAGCGTGAACACCGCGAGCCCGACGACGAACACCGGCTTGGGGCCATACCGGTCGCCCAGGCGGCCCGCGAGCAGGAGCAGCACGGCGTAGGACAGCAGGTACGCGCTGTTCACCCAGCCCACCGCGACGAGCGACGCGTCGAGCTCGGTCTGGAGCGTGGGGACGGCGATGTTCACGATCGTGGTGTCGACCATGATCATGAAGAAGCCGAGGATCAGCGGCGGCAGGATGCTCCAGGCGCTGCGGCCGTGGAGGTCGACGAGGGGCACGACGCGCGAGCCGGGGCTCGCGGTGGCCGGTGCCGCGGCGGCGCCGCCCGGGGCGGGAGTGGTCACGAGGTCTCCTGAGGTGGGGTCGTGCGGTGGCGGAAGGCGGGCGCGGGCTCGTCGGTCCAGCTCAGCGCGCCCGACCCGAGGTCGGCGATCGTCGCGTCGAGCCAGGCGATCTCGGCGTCGGTCTGGTGGAGCTCGTAGTAGGCGTCGAGCACGAGACGACGCGGGAGACCGCGTGCGACCACGGCGTCGAGGCGCTCGCGCTGCCCGGCGACGGCCGCGGCGAGCGCGGCCCGGCGCTCGCGCAGCAGGGCGAGCGCGTCGTCGAGCGGGAGGTCGTGCACGAGCGCGAGGCCGACGGGGAACGACGGGTGCTCGGGCGGAATGTCGCGCACGAGCTCGCGCGTGCGCGCCTCGTGCGCCGCGACCCCCGCGGGGGTGATCGCGTAGACGGTGCGCTCGGGGCGGTTGCCGTCGCGGTCGACGCCCGCGCGCTCGACGAGCCCGTCGCGCTCGAGGCGGTCGACCGCGTGGTAGACGGCGCCGGGGTTGAGCCGCACGAGCCGGTCGTCGCGCCGCTTGCGCAGCCGCACGAGGATCTCGTAGGGGTGCATCGGCTCCTCGCGGAGCACGGCGAGCACGAGGGTGGCCGCGGGGCTCAGTCGTGGTGCGGGCACGGTCCTCCTCTCCGGGCTCGGGTGCCCGGCGCCGCCGGGACCGCGTCGGCGGCCCGGTCGTGGCGGTCCGGGGAGACGGGTCGGATCGGCCCGCACGGAATATTCCGACTGGAATATACGCGCTCGGCTGCGCCGTGTCGACATCCCGGCGTCCGGCCCGACGGCGGACGGGACACGGGCGGCGGGCGGGCGTAGCGTCGTCGCCCATGAGCGTCTCCGAGCTCCTCGACCTCGACGCGACGGCCCTGGCACGCTCGCTGCGCGCGGGCGACGCGTCCCCCGCCGACGTCCTCGACGCCACGCTCGACGCCGCCGAGCACGTCGGCGCGGCGGTCGGCGCGTTCACGACGCTGGCGCCGGACCTCGCGCGGACGCAGGCACTCGCCGCGGAGGCCGCCCTCGTCGCCGCGCGCCGCGACGGGACCGTCGACGAGCCCGGCGCCCTGCCTCCGTTCCTCGGCGTCCCGTGCCCGGTCAAGGACCTCACGACGGTCGCGGGCGTGCCGATGCGCGCCGGGTCCGCCGCGATCGACCCGTTCCTCCCGCCGGACGACGACGGCGTCGTCACGCTCCTGCGCGCCGCGGGCACGGTCATGCTCGGCAAGACCTCGACGCCGGAGCTCGGCCTGCCGTGCTACACCGAGCCCGACGTCGGGCCGACCGCCCGCACGCCGTGGGACCTCGCGCGGTCCGCGGGCGGGTCGAGCGGCGGCGCGGCCGCCGCGGTCGCGGCGCGCGTCGTGCCCGTGGCCCACGGCAGCGACGGCGGCGGGTCCCTGCGGATCCCGGCGAGCGCGTGCGGGCTCGTGGGGCTCAAGCCCTCGCGCGGCCTCGTGAGCCCCGGTCCGTACGGGGTCGACGGCGCGGGCCTCGCGACGCACGGCGTCCTCACGCGCACGGTGCGCGACGCCGCGGCGTTCCTCGACGTGCTCGCGCACCCCTGGCCGGGCGACGCGTTCACCGCACGCCGGCATGCGGCACCGTCGGGGCGACCGCTGCGCGTCGGGCTGCTGCTCGACCCGGTGATCGCCGCGGACGCGCCCGTCCACCCCGCGTGCGCCGGCGTCGCGCGCGCCACCGCGGCCCTGCTGGGCGAGCTCGGGCACGACGTCGTCGAGATCCCGCCGCCCTTCGCGGCCGAGCGGTGGGACGCGTTCGCGGCCCTGTGGTCGGTCGGCGCGCTCCAGGCACCGGTCCCGCCCGACCGCGAGCACCTGCTCGTCCCCCTCACGCGCTGGCTGCGCGAGCGTGGCCGCGCCGTGAGCGGGCTCGCGTACGCGACGGCGCTGGCCGAGGTCCAGCGGCTCGCGCGCGACGTCGCCGCCGCGTGGGAGGGTGTGGACGTCGTGCTGTCCCCCACGCTCGCCCAGCCGCCCGCGCTCGTCGGGAGCCAGCGCCTCGACGACGACCCGGCGGGCGACTTCGCGGCGCAGACCGCCTTCACGCCCTGGACGAGCGTGTGGAACCTCACCGGCCGGCCGGCGATCTCGCTGCCGCTGGGCGAGGCGCGCGTCGCCGACCCCGGGCACGCGCAGCGCACCGTCCCCGTCGGCGTCATGCTCGGCGCCGGCCACGGCGACGACGCGCTCCTCCTCGACCTCGCGGCGCGCCTCGAGGAGGCCGCCCCCTGGTCCGACCGCCGGCCGGTGCTCCCGTGACCGCGTACGTCGCGCTGCTGTTCGCGGTGAACGTCGGCGGGCGCAAGGTCCCGTCGACCGCGCTGCGCGACCTCGCGGGCGACCTCGGCCTCGCGCACGCCCGCACGGTCGTCAACAGCGGGAACCTCGTCGTCGCGCCGGGGACGTCGGGGGCGTCGTCGCCCGACGACGTCGCGCGCCTCGTGCGCCGGGGCGTCGCCGAGCGCTTCGACGTCGACACGGCGGTCGCCGTGCTCACGGCCGAGCGCCTGCGCAAGATCGTGCGCGGCAACCCCCTCCCCGACGACGCCGAGGAGCGTCCCGCGGCCCTCCAGGTGCTCGTCGGCGAGCACCCGGTCGACCCGGACGCCGCCGCCGCGCTCGAGGGTCGCGACGGCACGGAGCGCGCGGTCGTCGCGAACGGCGTCCTGTACGTCGCCTACCCCGACGGCATCGGCCGCTCGAAGCTCACGACGCCGGTCCTGTCGAAGGCCGCCGGGACCCCGGTGACCGGACGCAACTGGAACACCGTCACCCGCCTCCTCGCCCTCGCGGAGGAGACGCCCGGCTGACCGACCGGAGGCGTGACGCGCCGCACGCCCGACACCTGCCGCGTGCGCGATGCGGGTGACGCCGTCCGCACGGATGATCGTCATCCGGGCAGGTCGGTCGCGAGAGGTGCCCACCGCGTAGGATCGAGGGCGGTGTGCCGGGAAGTCTGGTCGGCCACGGCTCGCGTGCGCGGACCGTGCGACACGTCAGCGACCCCAGGAGCACGATGACCCACGCCCCCCTGCCCTCCGGCCCCTCGGCCGCCCCGTCCGCCGCGCCCGCGTCCTCGTGGCGCGCTCGGCTGCGCCGATGGGCGAGCCGCGAGACCACGGGCGGCGCGCTGCTCATCGGCGCGGCGGCGCTCGCGCTCCTCTGGGCGAACTCGCCGTGGCGCGACACGTACACCGCGCTGTCCGAGACGGTCGTCGGGCCGGCCTCGCTCGGCCCGCTGCCGCTGCACCTGGACCTCACCCTCGGGGCGTGGGCGGCCGACGGCCTGCTCGCGATCTTCTTCTTCGTCGTCGGCGTCGAGCTCAAGCAGGAGTTCGTCGCGGGCAGCCTGCGCAGCCCGCGGCAGGCCGGGGTGCCGATGCTCGCCGCCGTCGGCGGCATGGCGGTCCCGGCGCTGATCTTCGCGGCCGTCGTCCTGCTCGCCGGCGACGACGGCGCGCTGCACGGCTGGGCGATCCCCACGGCCACGGACATCGCGTTCGCGCTCGCCGTGCTCGCCGTGTTCGGCCGCGGCCTGCCCGTCGCGATCCGCACGTTCCTCCTCACGCTCGCCGTCGTGGACGACCTGCTCGCGATCGTCGTCATCGCCGTCTTCTACACCGCCGACCTGCGCGTGGGCCTGCTCGGCCTCGCGCTCGTCGCGGTCGCGCTGTTCGCGGTCCTCGTGCGCGCGCGCCGCACGCGGTGGTGGCTCCTGCTCCCCGTCGCCGTCGTCGCGTGGGTGCTCGTGCACGAGTCCGGCGTGCACGCGACCATCGCGGGCGTCCTGCTCGGCTTCACCGTCCCGGCGATCGCGGTGCACGGCGAGGCGGAGTCGCGCACGCACCGCTTCGAGCACACCCTGCGCCCCTTCTCGCAGGGCGTGGCCCTGCCCGTCTTCGCGTTCTTCGCCGCGGGCGTCACGTTCGTGGGCGGCGGGACCGAGGTGCTCGGCCAGCCCGTCGTCCTCGCGATCGTGCTCGGCCTCGTCGTGGGCAAGCTCGTCGGCGTGCTCGGCACGACGGCGCTCGTCACGCGGCTCACGCCGCTGCGGCTCGCGCCGGGCATCGGGGTGCGCGACCTCTTCCCCGTCGGCCTCCTCGGCGGCATCGGGTTCACCGTGTCCCTCCTCATCACGGAGCTGTCCTTCCCCGACTCGACGCACACCGACGGCGCGAAGATCGCCGTCCTCGCCGCGTCGACGATCGCCGCCGCGCTCGCCGGCGTCGCGCTGCGCTGGGACGCCCGGCGCGCACGCACGAACGACATGAACCTCGACGACCTGCCCGACGACGTGACCGACCTCATCGGCGACGAGAAGGACCGCCTCGAGCACTGACCGCCGCCCGCGTCAGCAGGCGGCGGCGACCTCGAACCGTCCCGGCACGACCTCGCGCAGCGTCGTGACCGTCGCGTCGCCGAGCCCGAGGTACGCGAGCGAGCCCACGGCGTAGTACGGGTTGTACGGGTTCACGCCGTAGGAGACCGCGCGGCCGGCCGCCTGGTGCTGCGCGTTGGTCGCCGTCCCGCACCACGGCCCGGTCGGCGACTCGACCGTCACCGTGACCTGCGTCGTGGCCGCGTTGCCCGCCGCGTCGACCGCGCGCGCCGCGAGCACGTGCGAGCCGGCGGGCAGCGCCGTCGTGTCCCAGTCGTGCGCGTACGGCGCGGTCCGCAGCGTGGCGAGCGCCGCGCCGTCGACGCTGAGCTCGACGCGGCCCACGCCGCGGTCGTCGGACGCCGCGACCTCGACGCGGGCGGTCCCGGCGACCGTCGCACCGTCCGCCGGCGACGCGATCGCGACCGACGGCGCCGTGATGTCCGGGTCGGGGTCCGTCCCCGGGTCGCGGTCGACGCGCCGGTTGGTGGCGAAGAGGAAGTCGGTGAGGTACGCCGGGTAGTCGACGCTGTTCGTCGAGACGTACGACCCGCCGGGGCCGCCGCCCGCGGGCCACGCGTGCGCGAGCCCCGTGTTCCGGATCAGCGAGACGCGCGGGCCGTCGGCGTCGGACCAGAGCGAGCCCGAGCCGGCGGTGTTGGTCCCCGCGAGCCCGGCGAGCGAGAACGACGACGTCGTCGTGGCGCCGTAGAGGTCCGCCATGACCTGGGCGTTGAGCGTCCCGTACCCGGTCGCGACGGTCGTGTCGGCGCTGCCGAACACGACGGACGTCACCTGCGTGTCGAAGCCCGCGGCGTGGGACCCGGCGAAGGTGCGGCACGTCGAGCGCGCCTGGGCGAGCGACGTCGCGACGCTCCCGATCTGGCCCGACGTCGTGCCGACCGTGGGCCCCGCGGCGATCCCGACGCCGGCGAACACGTCGGGTGCGAGGCACCCCATGACCATGGCCTGGCCGCCGCCCGACGACAGCCCGCTCACGTACACCTGGTCCGGGTCGATGCCGAGGGACGGGTCCGCGAGCAGCGCCGAGACGAGGTCGAGCAGGTTGTCGTCGTGCCGCGCGGGGTTCGTGCGGCTGTGGTTCGTGTCGTAGTAGTCCCAGCACCCGAGCAGGACGCCGCCGTTCGGCGCGGCGGGGATCGCGACGACCATCCCGTGCTCGTCCGCGGTCGCGGCCCAGTTGCCCGCGTTCTTCAGCACCTGCGACGTCTGGACGCAGCCGTGCAGCGAGACCATGAGCGCGCGTCCGCCGGGCAGGGCGGGAGCCGTCGTCGGGCGGTAGAGCTCGACCGTCATGCCGCCCGCCGTCCGCTGGGACCACGAGCCGGCGGCCGAGGCCGCGGGCGCCGTCACGAGCGGGGCGAGCAGGACGGCGGCCGCGGTGCCGAGGGCGAGGGCGGCGCGGCGGGCGCGCCGCGCGAGGGAGTGCCGGACCATCTGTACCTCCACGTCGAGGTCGGGTCACCGGCCGCGCGGAGCGCGGCCCGCGCGCTCCGTCGCGCGCCGGACCCGGGCGGACCGGACGTTACGTGTGACCTGAATCACCTGTCAACATCTCGTACCGCGCACGGTCCCCGCGTCGCGACCCCGCCGACACGGCACCGGGTTGACACCGCGGCCGCCGCGCGTCCATGATTCCCGCAACCTGAATCGCCTCTCATGTTTGAGCGGCGCTCCCCCAGGACCACCCAACGAAGGGCGAAGTCATGCGGACGAAGAAGTCCCACCGGCCGGCACTCGCCGTCGCCACGCTCGCGGTGGCGAGCCTCGTGCTCGCCGCGTGCGCGCCGACCGACGCGACGGGCGGCGACGCGAGCCAGGCGACCGACGGCGCGTCGAGCGCGAGCGCCGAGCCGGTCGACGTCGGCATCATCTACTCCAAGACCGGCCCCCTCGCCGCGTACGGCGAGGCCTACTACGAGGGCTTCCAGGCCGGCCTCGACCACGCGACGGGCGGCACCGGCGAGGTCGACGGCCGCCCGATCAACGTGACCTTCCACGACGACGGCGGCGACCCCGACAAGGCCGTGGGCCAGGCGAAGGACCTCATCGGCAAGGGCTACCAGATCCTCGGCGGCACCGTCGTCTCGGGCGTCGCGCTCAAGCTCGCCGAGCAGGCCGAGCAGAACAAGGTCCTCTACATCTCCGGCCCCGCCGCGGTCGACGCGCTGACCGGCATCAACGACTACACGTTCCGCTCGGGCCGCCAGTCGCTCCAGGACGTCGCGACCGCGGGCACGTTCCTCGACCCGCAGGGCGCCGAGGTCGTCGTGTTCGCGCAGGACAACGCGTTCGGGCAGGGCAACCTCGCGGCCGTCGAGGCGGTCCTCGGCGCGCAGGGCGCGAACGTCAGCAGCGTGCTCGTGCCCGAGGACGCGACGGAGTTCACGCCGTTCGCGCACCAGATCGTCGACGCCGCGCCGGACCTCGTGTTCGTCGCGTGGGCGGGCGCCACGTCCGGCGCGATGTGGCAGGGACTCGACCAGCAGGGCGTGCTCGACTCGACGACGGTCGTCACCGGGCTCGGCGACGTCGCGACGTACGGCGCGTACGGCGCCGCCGCGAGCAAGGTCGACTTCCTCAACCACTACTTCCCGGGCGCGGCCGGCACCGAGGTCGAGGCCGCGATGCTCGCGTCCGTCGAGGCAGCGGGCAAGCAGGCGGACCTGTTCACGCCCGACGGGTTCGTCGCGGCGCAGATGATCGTCCACGCGATCGAGGAGGGCGGCGACGACGTCGACGCCATGGTCGACGCGCTCGAGGGCTGGACCTTCGAAGGCCCCAAGGGCACCACGACCGTCCGCGCGTCCGACCACGCGCTCGTCCAGCCCATGTACCAGGTCAGGCTCGTGGCCGACGGCGACGCGTGGGTGCCGGAGCTCGTCGCCGAGGTGCCGGGCGAGGACGTCGCGCCGGCCGAGGCGGGCTGACGTGGGCGAGCCGCACACCACCCCCGCGCTCGAGGTCCGCGACCTCGGCCTGCAGATCGGCGGGGCGCGCATCCTCCAGGGCGTGAGCCTCGCCGTCGGGCGGGGCGAGATGCTCGGGGTGATCGGTCCCAACGGCGCGGGCAAGACGACGCTCTTCAACCTGGTCTCGGGGATCCACCGCCCGACGAGCGGGTCGGTGCTCCTCGAGGGCGCGGACGTCACGACCACCTCGGTGGCCGCGCGCGCCCGCGCCGGACTCGGCCGCACCTTCCAGACGTCGAGCCTGTTCCCGCGCCTGAGCGTCCGGGAGAACGTGCGGCTCGCCGCGCAGGGCCGCCTCGGCGGCGCCCTGTCCGTGCTGCGCTTCCCGCGTCGCGGCGACGCCGCGACGCGGGAGGCCGACCGGCACCTGGAGACCGTGGGCCTCACGCACCGCGCGGAGGCCGCGGCGGGCGACCTGTCCCACGGGGACAAGCGCAAGCTCGAGATCGCGGTGCTCCTCGCGACGGAACCGAGCGTCGTGCTGCTCGACGAGCCCATGGCGGGCGTGTCGTCGGCCGACGTCCCGGGCCTCGTCGAGGTCATCCGGGACCTGCACGCCACGGGGTGCACGGTCCTCATGGTCGAGCACCACATGCACGTCGTGCTGCGGCTCGCCGACCGCGTCGCCGTCATGCACCACGGCGAGCTGCTCGCGTGCGACACCCCCGACGCGGTCATGGCGGACCCGACGGTGCAGAGCGCGTACCTCGGCATCACGGCAGGAGAGGCGGCATGAGCGCCGGGAGGAACGACACCGACCGCACCGGGGCGACGCCCGACGTGCCCGTCCTCGACGTGCGCGGGCTGTCCGCGCGCATCGCGGGTCAGCCGGTCGTCGAGGACGTCACCTTCTCGGTCCCGGCCACCGGCGTCACGGCCGTCCTGGGGCGCAACGGCGTCGGCAAGACGTCGACGCTCAAGGCCGTGCTCGGCCTGATCGAGCGCCGCGGCGAGGTGCTGCTCGCGGGCGAGCGCGTCGACGGCGAGCGCACGGACCGGATCGTGCGCCGCGGCGTCGGGTACGTGCCCGAGGACCGGGAGGTGTTCGCCGGGCTCACGGTCGCGGAGAACCTGCGGCTCGCGGAGCGCGACGCCCACCCGCGGCGCGAGCTCGTCGCGGAGCTGTTCCCGGACCTCGTGCAGCGCGCGGCGCAGAGGGCCGGCACGCTCTCGGGCGGGCAGCAGCAGATGGTGTCGCTCGCGCGCGCCCTGCTCAACGCCAACCGGCTCCTCCTCGTCGACGAGCCCACCAAGGGCCTCGCGCCGCGCATCGTCGGCGAGGTGACCGACGCGCTCGCGGAGGCGGCGCGCACGGTCCCGATCCTGCTCGTCGAGCAGAACCTCGAGGTCGTCGAGCGGCTCGCGGAGCGCGTCGTCGTCGTCGACGCGGGCCGCGTCGTGCACACCGGCCCGGCGCGCGCGCTCCTCGACGACCCGGACCGCGTCCAGCAGCTCCTCGGCGTGCACGCCGAGGTCGACGACCGAACGGCCGAAGGGGCGGTGTCCCGGTGAGCACGATCGTCCTCCTCCTCGTCACAGGGCTCGGCCTCGGGGCGCTGTACTTCCTCGTCGCGTCCGGGCTGTCGCTCATCTACGGGCTCATGGGCGTGCTGAACTTCGCGCACGGCTCGTTCCTCACGCTCGGCGCGTTCGGCGGCTGGTTCGTCGCGCGCACGCTCGGCGCGGACTCGTGGGGCGTGTTCGCGCTCTCGCTGCTCGCCGGCGCGGTGGTCGGCGCGGCCGCGGCCGCGCTCACCGAGCTCCTGCTCATCCGCCCGCTGTACGAGCGGCACATCGAGCAGGTGCTCGTCACCGTCGGCCTGTCGCTCGCGTCCGTCGCGCTGTTCGAGGGCATGTGGGGCTCGGACCCGGAGTTCATCTCCGGCCCCGCGTGGCTCAAGGGCACGACCGACCTCGCGGGCGCGCCCGTGCCCAACGACCGGTTCGTCGCGATCGCGGCGGCGGCGCTCGTGCTCGGCGCGATCGTGCTGTTCCTCCGGCGCACGCGCTACGGGCTCATCATCCGCGCGGGCGTCGAGAACCGGTCGATGGTCACCGCGCTCGGCATCGACGTGCGCAAGGCGTTCACGCTCGTGTTCGCCGTCGGCGGCGCCGCCGCGGGCCTCGGCGGCGTGCTCGCGTCGCAGTACTTCGGGTACGTCTCGCCGCACCTCGGCGGGTCGCTCCTCATCTTCGCGTTCATCGTCACCGTCATCGGCGGGCTCGGCTCGCTGACCGGCGCGGCCGTGGCGTCCGTGCTCGTCGCGGTCCTGCAGCAGTTCGCGAACTACTACCTCGGCTACGGCGACCTCATCGTCGTGCTCCTGCTCGCGCTCGTGCTCCTCGTCCGTCCCACCGGCCTCCTCGGGAGGGCAGCCGCATGACCACCCAGACCGCTCCCCCGGCCCCGGCCACCCCGGCCGACGACGCGCCGCGCGCCGAGCGCACCGTCCGCCGGGCGCCGTCGGGCACGATCGTCCGCACGGTCGCCGGCCTCGCGCTCGTCGTGCTCCTCGCGTGCCTCCCCCTGCTCGCGATCCACGTGCCGGGCGTCCTGCCCGGCCCCACGTACACGCCCGGGGCGCTGCAGATGATGGCGCTGTGCTGGCTCATCGGCGCGCTCGCGCTGAGCTACCACCTGCTGTTCGGCGTCGCGGGGCTGCTGAGCTTCGGCCACGCGCTCTACTTCGCGGCAGGCGTCTACGGGCTCGCGATCGTGCTCGACACGACCGAGATCCCGCTGCTGCCCGCTGCGGCGCTCGTGCTCGTCGGCGGGATCGTGCTCGCGCACGTCGTCGGCGCGATCTCGCTGCGGGTCACGGGGATCTCGTTCGCGATGGTCACGCTCGCGTTCGCGCAGGCGGGCAACGTGCTCGTGCGCCGCAACCCCGGCGGCGCCACGGGCGGCGAGGAGGGACTCGCGCTCGCGACTGCGAACGTCCCCGACGCGCTCGTGGGCGTGCTCAACACGCGCAACCTCTACTGGCTCGCGCTCGGCGTGCTCGTCGTCGTCTACCTCGTCGTGCTGTGGGTCGAGCGCTCGCGCGCCGGCCACGTCGCCGCGGCGACGCGCGAGAACGAGGTCCGCGTGCGCGTGATCGGCGGGCGCCCGTACCTCGTCAAGCTCCTCGTGTTCGTCCTCGCCGCGACCCTCGCGACGGTCGTCGGCATGGCGTACCTCCTGCTCCAGTCCGGGGCCGTGCCGCGCGCGACGTCGGCCGACTTCACGCTCACGCTGCTCGTCATGGTCGTGCTCGGCGGCGTCGGGTCCCGATGGGGCGCGATCGTCGGCGGCGTGCTCTACACGATCCTCGACCAGCGGCTCGGGACGCTCGCGAGCTCCGCGGCCGTCGCGGACCTGCCCGCGGTGCTCCGCGTGCCGCTCAGCGAGCCGCTGTTCCTGCTCGGGACCCTGTTCGTCCTCGTCGTGATGTTCCTGCCCGGGGGCATCGCGGGCGCCGCGTCGCGCCTCGCCGCGCGCCGCCGCCCGCGGGAGGATCGGGAGGGAGCCCGCGAGCGCCTCGAGGAGGTGGCATGACGACGACGCACCTCACCGGCGCGCACGACGGCCTGCACACGCTCGGGCGCTGGACGCGCGACCGCGCGCTCGCGACGCCCGAGCGCGTCGCGGTCGACGACCGCGGCGTGACCCTGCGCTACCGCGACCTGCACGAGCGCGCGAGCGCCCTGGCGGCGGCGTTCCGGGACGCGGGGTACGGCGTCGGCGACCGCGTGGCCACGGTGACGGGCAACAGCGCCGACCAGGTCGTGCTGTTCTTCGCGTGCGCGCAGGCCGGGCTCGTGCTCGCGCCGCTGTCCTGGCGCCTGTCGCCCGGGGAGCTCGCGGCGCAGCTCGAGCAGGCCGACCCGGCACTCGTCCTCGTCGAGCAGGAGTTCTCGGCGCTCGCCGACGCGGCGCTGGACCGCCTCGTGCTGCCGCCCCGGCGGACCGAGCTCGGGCGCAGCGGCGTCGAGGCGCACGTGCCGCCGCCCTCGCGTCGGCCGCGGGTCACGCACGGCACCGCCGGCACGGCGGTCACGGGGACGGGGACGGGGACGGGGACGGGGACGGGGACGGGGACGGCGCCCGTGCCCGAGCGCCGGCCCGTGCGCGACGACGACCCGCTGCTGCTCGTGTTCACGTCCGGCACGCAGGGCGCGGCCAAGGGCGCGCTGCTCACGCACGCCAACTGCTTCTGGACCAACCTGTCCCTCTCGCGCACCGTCGAGCTCACGAGCCACGACGTCGTGCTGAGCGTGCTGCCGCAGTTCCACGCGGGCGGCTGGAACATCCAGCCCCTGCTCGCGTGGTGGACCGGCGCGACGGTCGTCCTGGAGCGCACGTTCGAGCCCGAGCGCGTGCTCCAGCTCGTCGCGGAGCGCCGCGTGACGACGATGATGGGCGTCCCGACGAACTACCTGCTCCTCGCCGAGCACCCCGGCTTCGCGGACGCCGACCTGTCGTCGCTGCGGCACGCGGTGGTCGGGGGCGCGCCGATGCCCGAGCCGCTGCTGCGCACGTGGCACCGGCGCGGCGTCGCCCTCTCGCAGGGGTACGGGCTCACCGAGGCGGGCCCCAACGTGCTGTGCCTGCCCGACGACCAGGCACGCGAGCGCATCGGGTCGGCCGGCACGCCGTACCCGCACGTCGAGGTCGCGGTCGCCGACCCCGTGACGGGGCGGCACCTCGACGGTCCCGCGGCGGGCGAGCTCCTGGTCCGCGGGCCGGGCGTGTTCGCCGGGTACTTCCGCGACGCGGCCGCGACGGCCGCCGTCCTGCACGACGGCTGGCTGCGCACGGGCGACCTCGTCGAGCGCGACGCGGACGGCTACTACCGCGTGGTCGACCGTCTCAAGGACGTATTCATCGTCGGCGGCGAGAACGTCACGCCGTCGGAGGTCGAGGCCGTGCTGCGCCGCCACCCGGGCGTCGCGGACGTCGCGGTCGTGGGCGTCCCCGACGACCGGTGGGGCGAGGTCGGCGCGGCGTTCGTCGTGCCGCGCCCGGGCTTCCCCACCGACGCCGAGGACCTCGAGGCGTTCTGCCGCCGCGAGCTCGCGCACTTCAAGGTCCCGCGCCGCTTCGACCTCGTCCCGTCCCTGCCCCGCACGTCGCTGCACAAGGTGTCGCGCCGCTCGCTCGTCGAGCGCGTGACCGTCCCGGAGGACTCATGAGCACCCAGCCCCGCACCGCCCGCGGCAACCGCACGCGCGCGAAGATCCTCGCCGCTGCCGAGCAGGTGTTCGCCGAGGTCGGGTACCACGAGGCGTCGATCGTGAAGATCACGGAGTCCGCGGGCGTCGGCCAGGGCACGTTCTACCTGTACTTCGAGTCGAAGATCGACGTGTTCGACGAGCTCGTCGACGACCTCAACCGGCGCGTGCGGCACGCGATGATCGAGGCGAGCTCGCAGGCCACGACGCGCCTGGACGCCGAGCGCGCGGGCTTCGAGGCGTTCTTCCGCTTCACCGCCGAGCACCCGGCGCTGTACCGGATCGTGCGCCAGGCCGAGTTCGTCTCGCCCGGCGCGCTGCGCCGCCACTACTCGCGCATCGTCGAGGGGTACATGACGGGGCTCGACAAGGCGCGCGCGAACGGCGAGGTGGGTCCCGACGTCGACCCGGAGGTCGCCGCGTGGGCGCTCATGGGCATCGGCGAGATCGTCGGCATGCGCTGGGTCCTGTGGGGCGGGCGGTGGGACGAGGGCGCCGAGCCGCCGTCGTACGACACCGCGGCCGCCGAGGTCCCGCCCCACGTCTTCGAGCAGACCATGCAGTTCATCGAGCGCGCGCTCGCCGCGCCCCGGACCGGGCCCGTGCCCGCGTCCCCGACCGAAGGAGACGAGCGATGACCGCCCCCACCCCCACCCTCGCCGGGCGCCGCGCGCTCGTCACGGGCGGCGCGAGCGGCATCGGCGCCGCGTGCGCGCGCGAGCTCGCCGCGCGCGGCGCGCACGTCACGGTCGCCGACGTCGACCCGGACGGCGCGAAGCGCCTCGCCGACGAGCTCGGCGGCGAGGCGTGGGTCGTCGACCTCGCCGACACGCGCGCGCTCGACGACCTCACGCTCGACGTGGACGTGCTCGTCAACAACGCGGGCGTGCAGCGCGTGAGCCCCATCGAGGAGTTCCGGCCCGACGACTTCCGCCTGCTGCACGCGATCATGCTCGAGGCGCCGTTCCTGCTCGTGCGCGCCGCGCTGCCGGGCATGTACGCGCGGGGCTTCGGTCGCGTCGTCAACGTCTCGTCGGTGCACGGGCTCGTCGCGTCCCCGTTCAAGTCGGCGTACGTGTCCGCGAAGCACGGGCTGGAGGGCCTGTCCAAGGTGACGGCGCTCGAGGGCGGCCCGCACGGCGTGACGAGCGTGTGCGTCAACCCCGGGTACGTGCGCACGCCCCTGGTCGAGAAGCAGATCGCGGACCAGGCGCGCGTGCACGGCATCCCCGAGTCGGAGGTGCTCGCGACCGTGCTCCTCGCCGAGTCCGCGGTCAAGCGGCTCGTCGAGCCCGAGGAGGTCGCGTCGCTCGTCGGCTGGCTCACCGGCCCGGACGCGTCGATGGTCTCCGGGGCGTCGTGGACGATCGACGGCGGCTGGAGCGCGCGGTGAGCGCGGGCACGACGGCGACCGCGCGCGACGTCACCGCCGCGACCCACACGTACGCGACGCTCGACGTGCCCGTCGCGGGCGGGAGGCTGCGCGTCGGCGTGTGGGACCCGGTCGGCCCGCACGCCCCCGAGCCGGCCGCCCGGCCCGGCGGCGCACGCCCGGCGCCGGGTGCCGTCCCCACCGTCCTGGCCGTGCACGGCATCACGGCGTCGCACCGCGCGTGGCCGGCCGTCGTCGCGGCGCTGCCGGGCGTGCGCGTCGTCGCACCCGACCTGCGCGGCCGCGGGCGGAGCAACGCGCTGCCCGGCCCGTACGGCATGGGCGCGCACGCCGACGACCTCGCGGCGGTGCTCGACGCGCTGGGGATCGAGAGCGTCGTCGCGCTCGGGCACTCGATGGGCGCGTTCGTGTCCGTCGTGCTCGCGCACCGCCACCCGGGCCGCGTGGCGCGGCTCGTGCTCGTCGACGGCGGCGTCCCGCTCCCGCCGCCCACCGGGCTCGCACCCGACGCGACGCACGACGAGGTGCTGCGCGCGCTGCTCGGCCCCGCGGTCGAGCGCCTCGCGCGCACGTTCGCCGACCGCGAGGAGTACCGCGCGTTCTGGCGCGCGCACCCCGCGTTCGCGAGCGCGTGGGACGAGCCGTGGGGCGACGTCGTCGCGGGCTACGTCGACTACGACCTCGTCGGCGAGGCCCCGGCCCTGCGCCCGGCGTCGTCCGCGGCGGCGGTGTCCGCCGACTCGCTCGAGCTCTACGAGGGCGGCCCGCTCGCCGAGGCGCTCACGGGCGAGCGCCCGCTCGACGTGCCGCTCGTCCTGCTGCGCGCGCCGCGCGGCCTGCTCGACGAGCCCGAGGCGCTCTACTCCCCCGAGCACCTCGCCGCGTGGCGCGAGCGGCTGCCGGGGCTGCGCACCCGCGACGTAGCGGGTATCAATCACTACACGATCATCATGAGCCCGCCCGGCGTCGAGGCCGTCGCGGGCGAGACCCTGCGAGCCCTGGACGCCGTCACGAGCGGCGCACCGGGACCCGCGAGTGACGAGGAGGTCACGGCATGAGCCCCACGATCGCGTCCCCACGAGGGACCGGGCTGGACAAGGTGGTCGCGTCCGCGGCCGAGGCGGTGGCGGACGTGCCCGACGGCGCGTCGCTCGCCGTCGGCGGGTTCGGCCTGTGCGGCAACCCGATCGCCCTCATCGAGGCGCTGCTCGCCCAGGGCACGCGCGACCTGTGGGTGGTGAGCAACAACTGCGGCGTCGACGACTGGGGTCTCGGGGTCCTGCTGGGCGCGGGGCGCATCCGGAGGATGACGAGCTCGTACGTCGGGGAGAACAAGGAGTTCGAGCGCCAGTTCCTCTCGGGCGAGCTCGAGCTCGAGCTCACGCCCCAGGGCACGCTCGCCGAGAAGCTGCGCGCCGGCGGCGCGGGCATCGCCGGGTTCTGGACCCGCACGGGCGTCGGCACGCAGGTCGCCGAGGGCGGCCTGCCCCAGCGGTACGACGGCGCGGGCGGCGTCGCGCAGGCGAGCGCGCCCAAGGAGGTGCGCACGTTCGGCGTCGGGCCGCGCGGCCGCGACGGGTCCTACGCGGAGGAGGCCGAGTTCGTGCTCGAGGACGCCATCACGACGGACTTCGCGCTCGTGCACGCGCTGCGCGGCGACCGGCACGGCAACCTCGTGTTCCACCGCTCGGCCCGCAACTTCTCGCCGCTCGCCGCGATGGCGGGCCGCGTGTGCGTCGCGCAGGTCGAGGAGCTCGTCGAGCCCGGCGAGATCGACCCCGACGAGGTGCACCTGCCCGGCGTGTTCGTGCACCGCGTCGTCGAGGTCGGCCCCGACGCGCCCAAGCGCATCGAGCGCCGCACCGTGCGCCCCGCCGCCGCGACCGACCAGCCCGCGCCCGCGTCGTCGGGCACCGCGACCAGCACGAAGGAGGGCTGAGACATGGCGCTCACCCGCGACGAGATGGCCGCCCGCGCCGCACGCGAGCTCCAGGACGGCTGGTACGTCAACCTCGGCATCGGCCTGCCGACGCTCGTGCCCAACTACGTGCCCGCGGACAGGCACCTCGTGCTCCAGTCGGAGAACGGGATCCTCGGCGTCGGGCCGTACCCGACCGAGGACGCCGTGGACCCCGACCTCATCAACGCCGGCAAGGAGACCGTCACCGTCCTGCCGGGCGCCGCGTTCTTCGACTCCGCGCTGAGCTTCGGCATGATCCGCGGCGGCAAGATCGACGCCGCCATCCTCGGCGGCATGCAGGTCTCCGAGACGGGCGACCTCGCCAACTGGATGATCCCCGGCAAGATGGTCAAGGGCCCCGGCGGCGCGATGGACCTCGTGCACGGGGCGGGCCGCGTGATCGTCCTCATGGAGCACGTCGCGCGCGACGGGTCGCCCAAGATCCTGCGCTCGTGCTCGCTGCCCCTCACCGGACGCGGGGTCGTGCACCGGATCATCACCGACCTCGCGGTGATCGACGTGACGCCCGACGGCCTCGTGCTGCGCGAGACCGCGCCCGGCGTGAGCGTCGACGACGTGCGCGCCGCGACCGAGCCCGACCTCACCGTCGCGCTCGACGACGCGCCGCTCGACGCGGCCGACGCCCGCCCGTCCACGCGAGCCGCCGGGACGCCGTCGTGACGCGCGACGTCCTGCGCCACGACGTGACGACACCGCGCGGGTGCGAGCACGTGCGCGAGGTCGCCCCCGACGGCGCGGCGCGCGCGACCGTGCTCCTCGTGCACGGCAACTGCTCGTCGTCGGCGTTCTTCGACCCGCTGCTGCGCGCGCTGCCCGCCGACGTGCGCGGCGTCGCCGTCGACCTGCGCGGGTACGGCGACGCCGAGGTGCGGCCCGTCGACGCGACGCGCGGCGTGCGGGACTTCGCCGACGACGTCTTGGCCGTGCTCGACGCCCTCGACCTCGGGCGCCCGCTCGTCGCGGTCGCGCACTCCGCCGGGGCGGGCGTCGTGCTCCAGCTCGCCTCGGACCTGCCCGACCTGTTCGACGCGATCCTCCTCGAGGCGCCCATGTCGCCGTACGGGTTCGGCGGCACGCGCGACGTCGACGGCACGCCGCTGTCCCCCGACGTCGCGGGATCCGGCGGCGGGAGCGCCAACCCGGCGTTCGTCGCGGCGCTCGCGGCGGGCGACCGGAGCGAGGACGCCGGGTCGCCGCGCGACGTCCTGCGTCGGTTCTACGTCGCCGACCCGGCGTCGCTCGGCGAGCCGCTGGGTGCCCTGGAGGAGCTGCTGCTCGACTCCGTCCTGTCCACCCGCACCGGCGACGACAACTACCCGGGCGACCGGACGACGTCGGACGCGTGGCCCGGCGTCGCACCCGGCACGCGCGGCATGAACAACGCGATCAGCGCGCGGTACTGCGACCTCTCGGGGTTCGCGACGTCCGGCGCGACGGCGCCCGTGCTGTGGGTGCGCGGCGACGCCGACGCGATCGTCTCCGACGCGTCGCTGTTCGACCTCGCGCAGCTCGGCGCGCTCGGTGCCGTGCCCGGGTGGCCCGGCGCCGAGACGCACCCGCCGCAGCCGATGGTCGCCCAGACCCGCGCCGTCCTCGACGCCTACGCCGCCGCGGGCGGCAGGTACCGTGAGGAGGTGCGGCCCGGCGTCGGGCACAGCCCCCACCTCGAGGAGCCGGACGTGTTCCTCGATCTCCTGCTCGGGCTCGTGGACGACGCCGTCGCCCGCACGACCACCGCACGAGCGGACGCCACACCCCCGGCGCCCGCGCAGACAGAGCCGTCCGCACCCCTGGAGGTCCAGCCGTGAGCACCACCCCCGTCTCCCCCGCACGCCCCGACGACGTCGTGGTCGTCGCCGCCGCCCGCACGCCCCAGGGGCGGCTCAAGGGCTCGCTCGCCGCGCTGACCGCCGTCGAGCTCGGCGCCGTCGCCGCGCGCGCCGCGATCGAGCGCTCCGGCCTCGGCGCGGACGCCGTCGACGCGGTCGTGCTCGGCCAGGTGCTCCAGGCCGGGGCCGGGCAGAACCCCGCGCGCCAGACCGCCGCGGGCGCCGGCGTCGGCTGGGACGTGCCCGCCGTGACGGTGAACAAGGTGTGCCTGTCCGGGCTCACCGCCGTCATCGACGGCACGCGCATGATCCGCTCCGGTGAGGCCGAGGTCGTGCTCGTCGGCGGCCAGGAGTCCATGACGAACGCGCCGCACCTCCTGCCCGGCTCGCGCGCCGGGTTCACGTTCGGCGACGTGACGCTCGTCGACGCCGTCGCGCGCGACGGGCTCACCGACGCGTTCGACCGCGCCTCCATGGGGGTCTCGACGGAGCGCACCAACGTCGGCGACGTGTTCGTCTCGCGCGAGGAGCAGGACGCCGTCGCCGCCGCGTCCCACCAGCGCGCCGCCGCCGCGTGGAAGGACGGGCTGTTCGACGCCGAGCTCGCGCCCGTGAGCGTCCCGCAGCGCCGCGGCGAGCCCGTCGAGGTCCGCGACGACGAGGGCGTGCGCCCCGACACGACCGTCGAGGGCCTCGCACGCCTGCGCCCGGCGTTCGACCCCCAGGGCACCATCACCGCGGGCAACGCGTCGCAGATCTCCGACGGCGCCGCCGCGCTCGTGCTCACCACGCGCGCCCGCGCCGAGTCCGCCGGGGCCCCCGTGCTCGCGACCGTCCGCACGTGGGGCCAGGTCGCCGGCCCGGACACGTCGCTGCACTCCCAGCCCGCACGTGCGATCCGCCAGGCCCTCGACCGGGCCGGGTGGACGGTCGACGACCTCGACCTCGTCGAGATCAACGAAGCCTTCGCGACCGTCGTCGCCGTGTCCACGCGCGTGCTCGGCGTCTCGCCCGACGTCGTCAACGTCCACGGCGGCGGCATCTCGCTCGGCCACCCCATCGGCGCCTCCGGCGCCCGCCTCGCCGTCCACGCCGCGCACGAGCTCGCCCGTCGCGGCGGCGGGCGCGTCGCGGTCGGGCTGTGCGGCGGCGGCGGGCAGGGAGAGGCGCTGCTGCTGGAGGCCTAGGGCTCGTCCGCGACGGGGTGGGCCGGCGGCGCCCCGGACGTTCGACGGGACGGTTCGGGAGGACCCACCTACGATCGCGAGATGCAGCCCACCGTGACGGAGACCCGAGCCTCCGAGCCCGTCGACGACGAGCGCCCGCGGCACGGCGTGTGGGGGCGGTGGGTGCGGCGGTTCTCCGCCACGGGGCTCGTGCTCGCGCTGCTGTGGTTCTGCCTGTCGCTCACGCCGTCGCTCATCCCGCGCGCCTGGTACTACCAGGCCGTGATCTCGGGCGTGAGCGCCGTCGGCGGGTACGCGGTCGGCGCGTTCGTCGAGTGGTTCGCCGTGAAGGTCGGTCTGCGGGTCCGGTGGACGGCCCGCGCGAGCCGGGTCGCGTGGTGGGTGCTCGCCGGGGCGACGGCCGTGCTCGTCCCGCTGTCCCTCGTGCTCGGGGCGCGGCGCCAGATCGAGCTGCGGCACCTGTTCGGCATGTCCGAGGACGTCCCCGGCCGCGAGGTCGTCACGCTGGCCGTCGCCGTGGCGGTCGCCCTGCTCGTGCTCCAGACCGCGCGCGGGCTGCGCCGGGTCGCGCGCTGGGTGGCCCGCCTGGTCGGGCACGTCGTGCCCGCGCCGCTCGCGCGGTTCGTGAGCGGCGTACTCGTCGCCGTGGTCGTCGTGCTCGTGCTCAACGGCGTGGTCTGGTCGGGCGCGATGAACGCGCTGAACGCGATCTACGTCGCGGCGAACGCCGAGATGGACCCGCGGCTGTCCCCGCCGCAGCAGCCCGAGCGGTCCGGCTCGGCCGCGTCGCCCGAGACGTGGGAGTCGCTCGGCGCCGAGGGCCGGAAGTTCGTCGTGTCCGGGCCGACCCTCGAGGAGCTGCGCGCGTTCGCCCAGGCGGGCGACGTCGTCGACCCGGCGGACGTGCGCGAGCCGATCCACGCGTACGCGGGCCTCGACCCCGACGGCGACCTCGACGCGACGGCCGCGCGCGTCGTCGACGAGCTCGACCGCACCGACGCGTGGGACCGGTCCGTCCTCGTCGTCGCGACGACCACCGGCACCGGCTGGGTGGACCCCGGCATGGTCGAGGCGGTCGAGCTCATGCACGGCGGCGACACGGCGATCGCGAGCATGCAGTACTCGTACCTGCCGAGCTGGATCAGCTTCGTCGGAGACCGCACGACGCCACCCGCGGCGGGCAAGGCGCTGTTCGAGGCCGTCTACGACCGGTGGTCGGAGCTGCCCGAGGACGACCGCCCGCGCCTGCTCGCGTTCGGCATCTCGCTCGGGTCGTTCGGCATGCAGGGTGCGTTCAGCGGCGTGCAGGACGTCGAGGCCCGCTCCGACGGCGCGATGTTCACCGGGACCCCCGGCTTCACCCCCCTGTGGCGCGAGCTCACCGACGCGCGCGACCCCGGGTCGCTCGAGTACGCCCCCGTGCTGGACGACGGCCGCCAGGTCCGCTGGGGCGACCCGGTCGCGCCCGGCGTCGCCGACCTGTGGGGGCCCGGCCCGCGGTGGGACGAGCCGCGCGTCGTCTACCTCCAGCACGCGTCCGACGGCGTCACGTGGTGGGGTCCCGAGACCCTGTGGTCGGAGCCCGACTGGCTGCGCGAGCCGCGCGGGCCCGACGTCCTGGGCGACGTGCGCTGGTACCCGTTCGTCACGTTCTGGCAGCTCACGGGCGACCTGTTCGTCGCCGCGGCGTCGGACATCCCGCCCGGTCACGGGCACGTGTACCACCTCGAGTACGCCGACGGCTTCGCGGCGCTGCACGCCCCCGACGGCTGGACCGACTCGGACACCGCGCGTCTCAAGGACGCGATGGGCGCCCCGAGCGGGCAGAGCTCCACCGGCTGACGCGACCGCGCCGACGTCCGGCCCGCCCCGCGGTGCGTGAGGCGTCCGCGATCGTCCGACGGATGCACGGGCCGTAGCGGGCCCGGCGTCAGAGCGCGCTGCGCACGCGCAGTACGACCGCGGTCAGCGCGAGGAGGACGACGGCGCCGGCGTACCAGGACGCCGTCGTGCCCAGCGAGAGCACGGGCACGAGGAGCCCCGCCGCGACGGCGGGGAGGCCGAACGAGAGGTAGCTCACCGTGTACACGGACGCGAAGACCCCGGCCCGTTCGTGCGCGCCGACCGAGCGCAGAACCCCCGTGAACGACGCGCCGAACCCGGTGCCCGCGACCACGACGCTGAGCAGGTAGACCGGCAGCGAGCCCCCGCCGATCGCCACGAGCGCGAGCGCCGCGCCCGCTGCGACCCCGGTCATGCCGACGATCGAGGCGGTGCGGGCGGGGAGCCCACGGACGAGGAACGCCGCGGCCGCCGCCCCCGCGGACAGCAGACCGACGACGCCGCCCTGCCACAGGTGCGAGCGGACCCCGAACTCGGACGCGACGATGCCCGCCCCGAGGGACAGGTAGAGCCCGCCGTTCGCCCAGCCCGCCAGCAGCGCCGGGACGCCGACCCAGAAGGTCCGCACGCCCGACCGCGGGAGGGCGAGGTGAGGACGCAGCGCCGTCCGCCACCCCTCGTGACGGGGTGACGTCTCCGGTGCGACCCACACGGCGGCGGCGAGCACGGCGTACGCGACGCCCAGCGCCCCGAACACCTCGCCCATCGCGCGGGCGGGCGTGACCGTCAGCGCCGCGCCGCCCACGGTCGCGCCCACCGCGAGGCCCACGAGCGGCGCGACGGAGTTCCACACCGCACCCGAGCCCCGTCGGTGCGCGGGTTCGAGCTCGGTGATCGTCGCCGCGAGCGCTGACAGCAGGACCCCGCTCGCCAGCCCCTGCAGGGAGCGAGCCACGAGGAGTCCCGCGACAGACCCGGCGTGCCCGAAGGCGACGACGCTCACGGCGAGGAGCACGAACCCGGCACTGAGGCCGGGTCGGCGCCCCACGTGGTCCGACAGCGAGCCGGCGGTGAGGAGCGCACCCAGCAGCACGACCGCGTAGATGGCGAACACGGCCGTCATCGCCGCGGGCGTGGCGTCGAACCTCGCCTGCAGGTCCGGGTAGAACGGCGACGGCGCGCTCGCGGCGGCCATCATCAGCGTGCTGGCGACGACGGCCACCGCGAACCCGACCCGCCGCGAGACGGTACCGGTCGTGGTCATGAGCGCACCGTGCCGTCGGGCTCGTCGGGTTCGCTCGGCACCGGCGCCGCTGCGGCCGCGGGGGCGACGGCAGCGCGCACGTCCGCCGCGAAGCCGGCGACGGTGAACCCGTCGGGGACGGAGTCGACGAGCACGAGGTCCGAGATCGCGTTCTCGGTGCGCAACGGGAGACCGCTCGGGCAAGATATCTGATGGGTGTAATCTAAAGTTCGCTGCTGGCTGACGACGGAAGGGGGCAGCGATGAGCAGGTCGTCCCAGGCGGACGCGGCGCGGCACCGCGAGGAGGTCGTGGACGCGACGTCCCGGATGCTGCGCGAGCGGGGCGCCGCGAACGTGAGCGTGCAGGAGGCGATGTCGGCGGCCGGGCTCACGCACGGCGGCTTCTACAAGCACTTCCGCTCGAAGGACGACCTCGTCGCGGCCGCGACGCGCGACGCGTTCGGCGACATCCTCGGCCGCCTCGACCGGGTGGCCGCGGAGAGCCCCGACGGACCCACCGCGCGCGACCGGCTCGTCACGGAGTACCTCTCCCCGGAGCACCGCGACGCGCCCGGGACCGGCTGCGCCAACGCCGCGCTCGCGACGGACGCCGCGCGCGCGACGAGCCCGGAGCTGCGCGCGGCCTTCACCGACGGGCTGCGCGCGACCGTCGACCGCCTCGCCGCGGTCGAGGGCGGCGGGCCCGACGCGCGCGCCCACGCGCTCGTGGACCTCGTGGTCCTCGTCGGGAGCCTGACTCTCGCCCGGGCCACGACCGGCGACCCGGTGTCCGACGAGCTGCTCGCCCTGGCGCGGGAGCACCTCGCGCAGAGGTGAGCGTCACCGCCCCGGGCGCACCCGCACGGGCGAGGCGCCGTCGCTCGGCGCGTGCGCCTCGAGGAACGAGAAGACCTCCGTCTGGTCGACACCGGGGAAGGCTCCCGTCGGCATCGCCGCGAGCATCGACGCGTGCGGTCGCGCGCTGGGCCACGCCTGGCCGGCCCAGCGGTCCGCGAGCGCGTCCGGCGGGCGGCGGCAGCACGCGTCGTCGGGGCAGCGCGACACGAGCCGTTCCGTCGTGTCGCGCCCGAGGAACCACTTGACGTGCGCGAACGGCACGCCGACGCTCACCGAGAACTCCCCCTCCGCCGCCCGCTGGACGCGGGACGTGCACCAGTAGGTGCCGCTCGGGGTGTCGGTGTACTGGGAGAACGGGCTGAGCCGGTCCTCGACCGCGAACACCGTGCGCGCCGTCCAGCTGCGGCACACGTACTGACCCTCGACCGCGCCGAGCGGGTCCGCGGGGAACCGGACGCCGTCGTTCTCGTACGCCTTGTGGATGACGCCGGACTCGTGGACCTTCATGAAGTGCACCGGGATCCCGAGGTGCCTCGTCGCGAGGTTGGTGAAGCGGTGCGCCGCCGTCTCGTAGGACACGGCGAACGCGTCGCGCAGGTCCTCGACCGAGATCTCGCGCGCGTCCTTCGCGGCACGCAGGGTCCGCACCGCGTGCCGCTCCGGCAGGAGCAGCGCCGCCGCGAGGTAGTTCGCCTCGACCCGCTGGCGCAGGAACTCGCGGTAGTCGCTCGGCTCGGCGTGCCCCAGCACGTGCGGCGCGAGGGCCTGGAGCAGGGCCGACGTCGCGTTGGAGCGCCCGCGGAGCCCGTCGCTCGGGAGGTACACGCGGTGGTGCCGCAGGTCGAGCACCGACCGCGTCGAGTGCGGCAGGTCGCCCACGTAGTGGATGGTGAACCCGAGGTGGGTCGCGATGTCGGCCGCGACGCGCTGCGGCAACGGCCCGCCCTCGTGCCCCACGCTCTCGAGCAGCTCGGCCGCGGCGTCCTCGAGCTCGGGGAAGTAGTTGTCCTGCGCGCGCATGGTCGCGCGCAGCTCGGCGTTCGCCCTCCGCGCCTCCTCCGGGGTCGCGGCACGCTCGGCGTGCAGGCGCTGGAGCTCGCGCTCGAGCGCGACGATCGTCTCCAGCGCGTCGGTCGGCAGCGACTTGCCGACACGGACGGGCCGCAGCCCGAGCGCGTCGAAGAGCGGCCCGCGCTGCACGCGCTCGAGCTCGATCTCGAGCGCGTCCCGGCGTGACGGCGGCTCCGGGGAGAGGAGGTCGTCGAGGCTCGCGCCGAGCGCTCGTGCGACGGCCTGGAGCTGCGCGAACTTGGGCTCGCGCTTGCCGTTCTCCAGCAGGGAGACCTGCGAGGGCGCGCGGCCGATCGCCGCGCCGAGCTCGTCGAGCGTCATGCCGCGCGCGGTGCGCAGGTGGCGGATCCGGCGGCCGATGGTCAGCGCGTCCGGCTCGCTCTCGAGCGGGATCTGAGCATGTTCCGTGATTCCGGCCGGTCGCGTCGTCGGGATAGCCATGACTCAGAGTGACACGTGCCACTCTTTCCGCACAACAGAAGATCGTCGATTCTTTCGCTCGATCTCGCTTGAGAAGGGCTTCACACGGGGAGGAAGGTCGAAGCACGGACCTCGCCGAGGTCCACCGACCGGCCCGGCCGGCCCGCACGCGGCGGGTCGGCGCACCACCAGGAGGCACCCGTGACCAGGCCCACCATCGTCAGCCGCCGCTCCCCGTCCGAGTACGCGGGCGGCGCCCGTCCGCTCGGCGCCGTCGCGACGACGTCGGGCGTCGCGGGTCCGACCACCGGCACCCCGCGCCGCCCCGGCGACCAGACCGAGACCGCCGTCGAGATCTCCGCCCGCTGGGCGAGCGACCCGCGCTGGTCCGGCCTCCGGCGCGACTACACCGCCGAGGACGTCGTGGCGCTGCGCGGATCCGTCCGCGAGGAGCACACCCTCGCCCGGCGCGGCGCCGAGAAGCTGTGGGAGCTCATCCACACCGAGGAGTGGGTCGCCGCGCTCGGCGCGTTCACGGGCAACCAGGCCGTGCAGCAGGTGCGCGCCGGCCTGAAGGCCATCTACCTGTCCGGGTGGCAGGTCGCGGCCGACGCCAACCTCTCCGGCCAGACGTACCCCGACCAGTCGCTGTACCCCGCCAACTCGGTGCCGGCCGTCGTGCGCCGCATCAACAACGCGCTCCTGCGCGCCGACCAGATCGAGACGGCGGAAGCCGCGGGCTCGGGCGACGGACGCCCCTCGCGCGACTGGCTCGCCCCGATCGTCGCCGACGCCGAGGCCGGGTTCGGCGGCCCGCTCAACGCCTACGAGCTCATGCAGTCGATGATCGCCGCGGGGGCGGCCGGCGTGCACTGGGAGGACCAGCTCGCGTCGGAGAAGAAGTGCGGCCACCTCGGCGGCAAGGTGCTCGTCCCCACGAGCCAGCACATCCGCACGCTCAACGCCGCGCGCCTCGCGGCCGACGTCGCGGGCGTGCCGTCCGTGATCATCGCCCGCACGGACTCGCTCGCCGCGGACCTGCTGACGTCCGACGTCGACGAGCGCGACCGTCCGTTCCTCACGGGCGAGCGCACGTCCGAGGGCTTCTACCGGGTGCGCCCCGGCCTCGACGCCGTGGTCGCGCGCGGCCTGGCCTACGCACCGTACGCCGACCTCATCTGGGTCGAGACGGGCGAGCCCGACCTCGAGCTCGCGCGCACCTTCGCCGAGACGATCCACGCGCAGCACCCGGGCAAGAAGCTCGCCTACAACTGCTCGCCGTCGTTCAACTGGAAGAAGCACCTCGACGACGCCCAGATCGCGAGCTTCCAGAAGGAGCTCGCCGCGATGGGCTACGCGTTCCAGTTCATCACGCTGGCCGGCTTCCACGCCGTCTCGCACTCCATGTTCGAGCTCGCGCGCGGCTACAACGAGCGCGCGATGTCCGCCTACGTCGAGCTGCAGGAGGCCGAGTTCGCCTCCGAGGCCGACGGCTACACCGCCACCCGCCACCAGCGGGAGGTCGGCACCGGCTACTTCGACCGGGTCGCCACGGCTCTCAACCCCGACGCCGCCACCCTCGCGCTCGCCGGGTCCACCGAGACCGCCCAGTTCCACTGATCCCCACCGCGGGGGGGGGGGGGGCCCCCCCCCCCCCGCCCGCCCCCCCCCCCGCCCCCCCCACCGCGGCACCCCCACGACAGCCCCCACACCCCCCCCCCACACCCCCCCCCCAGCGCCCCCCC